>JAEHDA010000284.1 GCA_016880655.1 Rhodocyclaceae bacterium | reverse complement strand
TAGACGCGGGCGACTTGTTCGGTACGAGCGTGTGGGTTGGCGGCGATACGATCGGGGTCGGGGCTGTCGGGGAAGCCAGTGACCAGACGACCGTTACCAACGGCACCACGGCCAGCAACGACAACTCTGCAGCATCCGCCGGCGCAGCGTACGTCTTCAGGTATCGATGAAATGCCGGTACCGGACGGACTGAGCGGGTAAAGTCAGCCGCGGCAGTACGCCGGTCGTCGTTACAGGCCGATCTGCAACGCCTCTGCTTCGCCGGAGACGGAGGCGAGGCAGTAGCGGTTGCGTCCGCCGATCTTGGCGCGGTACATCGCCTGGTCGGCGCTGGCGACGATCTCGGTAGTGGTGCAGCCGTCGTGCGGGTACAGGGCGATGCCGATGCTGGCGCCGACCGTCAGTTCCTGTTCCCGGTAGGACAAGGGCGTCGCCAGCGACTCGATGATCTTGCGCGCGATCAGCGCAACCGCTTCGACGCTATCCACATCCTCGACCAGGATGATGAATTCGTCGCCGCCCAGTCGAGCCACGGTATCCGCGGCGCGCACGGTGGCGCGCAAGCGGTCGGACACCGCCAGGAGCATGACGTCGCCGACGGCATGGCCGAGGTTGTCGTTGATTTCCTTGAAGTGGTCGAGATCGACGAACAGGATCGCCATTTGCAGCTCGGCGCGGCGCGCGCGGGCAAGCGCATGCTCGACGCGGTCGAGGAAGACACGCCGGTTGGGCAGGCCCGTCAGGGCGTCGTGGCTGGCCAGGTGGTCGAGTTCGCGCTGCTTGTTCTGTAGCGTACTCATCTGGAGCTGGATCTGCTGCTGCATCTCGTCGAAGCTGCGCGCCAGGACACCGATCTCGTCCTGGCGGGCGATCGGCAGGGGCTGGCGCGCCGGCTCGGCGGCGAAGCGCTTGACGGCGTGCACCATCTGGTCGAGCGGGCCGGTCACGGCGCGGGCGAGCAAGGCGGCCAGCAGGACTGCGATGGCGCTGAACGCCAGCACGATCCGGAGTATCGCCTCGCCGAGGTCGTCGCTCTCCTTGAGTACGGTGGCCATCGATTGCGACAGGCCGAGAATGAACCAGGCCTCCTGCTGCGGCGCGCTCAGGCGCTCGCGGATGAATGTCGCCACCATGCCGTGGGCCGGGTCCGAACCCGCTGGCGCGGTGGTGACGACGTGGCCGGCCCCCCGGCCTTCGACCAGCGCGGCGGTGGCGGGGAACTGGTCCTGCACCAGCGCGCGCTTGCCCTTGTCGAAGGCGAACGCCTGGGCGCTGTCGGGGTGGACGAGAAAGTCGCCACGGTCGGTGGCGAGGTAGAGACCGATGCCGCGGGGCAGATCCCCGGCGAGCTGGCGAAAGATACCGTTCATGTCGGCATTGACGACTACCAGGCCGAGCCGCGTGCCGCTGTCATCGTAAATCGGCGCCGCCATGTGCACCGAGGGTTGTCCGTCGCCGGCGTGCGCGCCGTGCTCGCGGTTGATGAACGGGCTGGATATGTACACGGCGCCCGCAGGCAGCCGCAGCGTGTCGAAGACGTAGGGCAGGTGCCCCTTTTCCTGTAGATCATCGCCCCGCACGCGCAGCAGGCCGCTCTCGTCGCGATCGACCCGGACGCGTTCGAGGCCGCTCTCGCTGCTGGCGATCAAGCGAATCTGGAATATTTCCGGACGGGTGCGCAGCATCTCCCGGAACAGGATCGCCACTTCGTCCTCGGCCATGGTCCGCGTTGCCGCGCTGGCGATCAGGGCCGTGCGCGCGCGTGGATGCCCCGCCAGCAGTTGCACGTTTCGGGCGCCGTCGTCCAGCGCCACCGTGATCTGTCGCATCAGCACGCGGGTGGCCGTCAGCAGCCGTTCTTCGGCCGCACGCACCAGCAGTCCGCGGCTGGCGTGGTAGGCGTAATAGCCCGTGAGGCCGGCGGCAAGCACACCGACGATCGCCAGGACCAGCGCGAAGCGCTGCGCGATGCTGAGCTTCACGGGGCGAGTATCCTCGCGGCCCGGTCGCCGGAGACGATGCGCGCCCAGAGCTTCTCGCGGCGCGCCGCGTCTTCCATCGGTTCGAGCCAGATCAGGCGGCGGTTCGCGTCGTCGCCTGCGCGGTCTGCAATGGTGTTGGCCAGGCCCTGGCGGCTGGGCAGCAGGCTGCTGACCTTCTCGTCCAGCATGTGGTCGATCCAGGCGTTGGCCAGCGAAATATCCTTCGTACCCTGCGTGACCACCCAGCAGTCCAGCCAGGCCAGCGCGCCCTCCTTCGGGATGGCGTAGCCGATATCGGCCCCGGCGGCCTTCAGTGCCTGCACCTGCTGCGTGCCGTAGTTGGCGAACAGCAGTGCGACGCGGTGGCTGATGAAGAGCTGGGTCGCTTCCTCGGGCCGGTTGTAGAAGCCGAGCACGTTGCGGCGCAGCCCGACCAGGCGCTCGACCGCCTTCGGCCAGTCGGCCTCGGCGAGCCGGAACGGCGAAGGGCTGCCCAGCGCCATGGCCGCCAGCGAGAAGTTGTGGCCGCCGCCGCTGTAGGCGAGTACGCGGCCGCGCAGCCGCGGATCCCAGAGCGCGGCGATCGAGTCGGGCGGCTGCGGAAACTGGTTGCGGTCGTAGATCAGGCCCATCTCGGCATAGGTGTAGGGAATGCCATAGACCTTGCCGGCGCGGGTCAGCCCGGCGATCTTGCGCGGATCGCGGAAACGCGGCAGTTGCCGCTGCGTATTGGGGATCGCGGCAGGATCGACCGGCTGCACCAGCTTGCGGTCGATATAGCGCTGCAACTCGGCCGTATTGACGGCGAAGACATCGAAGTCGGCGCCCTGGTTGGCGCTGACCTTCTCCCAGAGCGCCTCGTCGGAGGCGATCAGCGTCAGGTCGACGCGGGCGCCGAGCTT
>JAEHDA010000283.1 GCA_016880655.1 Rhodocyclaceae bacterium | reverse complement strand
GCTTGGTTACATCTCATTAGCTTCAGTAGCAGCAAACCTTCAGTTTCCTTCCGGTCGAACACATGCGATTCCTCGCATCCGCCCAGGCTCTACCCTTCGATCTCGGGCCGCCCTACCTCTACCTCAGCCTCCAAGCACCTACACCTATCGGCTGTTCGATTGTTAAAGATCTCCGGCACAGTTGCTTGCCGTTCCGCATTAGCAGAGAGGCCGAACTATACGGGATGTTTCTACCCCTGTAAAGCCCTCCTCCGCTTTTTCTTCTTAGCGCAGAAACTCGAGGCTTACTTCCCTGAACAGCGGCGTACCGGCCTTGCGCAGCCACTCGAAGGCCACCATCTCGCGGCTGACGATCTCGATGCCATGGTCGCGCATGCGATCGAGCGCGAACGCCTTGTCGGCGGGACTGCGAGAACCAACCGAGTCGCCAACCACGAACACGTCCTTACCGGATTCCTTCAACTCGATCGCCGTCTGCATCACGCAGACATGGGATTCCATCCCGCAAATGACAACGTGTGCCCGCTCGCCCCCGGGCAGTGCTGGCAAACAATGCGCCGCAGCACACGAAAAATGGACCTTCTCGGCAGTCGCACCTGCCGGCAATTCACGGGTCAACTCGATACTGGTATGCCCCAGTCCCTTCGGATACTGCTCGGTGGCCATGACTGGCACACCGATCTTCCTGGCGACGCGCACCAGCCAGATCACGTTCTGCAACAGGGCCTGCCACCCATGCACATGGTGCAGCAGCTTGTCCTGCACATCGACGACCAACAGGCTGCTGCTCTCGGCGCTAATCAACATTGCATTTCTCCTGATATTTCCTGCTCCACCCCAATCAGCGCCCGAATGCGCTCTGGCAGCGGCATCGACTTGCCAGTTGCCGGGTCGAACCAGACTACCTTGGCCGCGCCTTCAGCATATAGTGCGTCATCGCCGACACAGCGCATTTCATAGTAGGTCGGCACGCTCGACCGGCCTGGCTTCCCAGCATAGAGACGCACCTCCACTGTCGCCGGGTAAGTGATCGGCATCAGGAACGTGCAACTTGCATTGACGATAACTGCCGCCTCATCCCGCCCCGCATCCAGGAAGAAGCCCAACGACTCCAGCCACTCAATCCGCGACTGCTCCGCATATCGGAAGTAGACGGTGTTATTGACGTGCCCCATGGCATCCATGTCGCCCCACCGGACGGGAATGCGGGTCGTGTGCATCAAACGACGAAGGTGGTCCATGACATCGGCCAAGCGGAAAGATGGTGAAGCTTATAATGCCAGCATCGATTCGACAAATAGCGACTTGATCGCATGCCGGGAGAAATAATGGAACGCGAAGCGATGGAGTTTGATGTCGTCATCGTCGGCGGCGGGCCGGCAGGACTGGCAGCAGCCATACGACTCAAGCAACTGACGCCGGGTTTGGGCGTCTGCCTGATCGAAAAAGGTTCGGAAATCGGCGCCCATATCCTGTCCGGCGCCATCATCGATCCGCGCGCCATGAATGAACTGCTTCCAGATTGGCAAGCACTCGATGCACCGCTGAACACGCCAGTCAGTGAAGACCGCTTCATGTTTCTCACGCCGGAAGGCAACGTCACCACGCCACAATTCCTGCTGCCGGCCTGCTTCAAGAATCATGGCAACTATGTCATCAGCCTGGGCGAGCTATGCCGCTGGCTGGCGCAGCAGGCGGAGAGCCTCGGCGTCGAGATCTACCCCGGCTTTACCGGTGCGGACATCCTGTACGGCGATGCCGGCGAAGTCCGCGGCGTCATTACCGGCGACATGGGCGTAGACCGCGACGGCCAGCCCACTGACTCCTTCCAGCCGGGCATGGAACTGCGCGCCAGGTACACCCTGTTCGCCGAGGGCTGTCGCGGTCATCTCGGCAAGCGGCTGGAAGCTCGCTATGACCTCCGTCACGATGCCGATCCGCAGGTCTATGGCCTGGGCATAAAGGAGCTGTGGGAAGTCGCACCCGACCAGCACAAGCCCGGACTCGTCGTGCATACGGCCGGCTGGCCATTGGATGCCAGTACTTACGGTGGCTCCTTCATGTACCACTACAGCGAGAACCTGGTCGCCATCGGTTTCGTCGTCGGCCTTGGCTATAGCAATCCCTACCTCTCGCCGTTCGAGGAATTCCAGCGCTACAAGACCCACCCGGCCATCTGCAAGACGCTCGAAGGTGGCCGGCGCATCAGTTACGGTGCCCGCGCACTTGCAGCCGGCGGCCTGCAAGCCCTGCCCGAACTGGCATTCCCTGGCGGCGCCCTGAT
>JAEHDA010000282.1 GCA_016880655.1 Rhodocyclaceae bacterium | reverse complement strand
TGCAGGTGGTGCGGGCCGGCCCACATGTAGGTGAAGATCAGGGCCCAGAAGTGCACGACCGACAGGCGGTACGAGTACACCGGACGACCCGCCTGCTTCGGCACGAAGTAATACATCATGCCCAGGAAGGCGGCGGTCAGGAAGAAGCCGACGGCATTGTGGCCGTACCACCATTGCACCATCGCGTCCTGCACGCCAGCGTAGGCGGAGTAGGACTTGGGCGTCAATACACCAGCGGCGAAGACCGGAATCTCGGCACTATTGAAGATGTGCAGCAAGGCCACGGCAATGATGAAGCTGCCGTAGAACCAGTTGGACACGTAGATATGTGGTGTCTTGCGGGTGCCGATGGTGCCGAAGAAGACGATGGCGTACGAAACCCAGATCACGGTGATCAGCAGGTCGATCGGCCACTCCAGCTCAGCGTATTCCTTGCCGGAGGTGAATCCGAGCGGCAGGGACAGCGCTGCCAGGACGATGACCAGTTGCCAACCCCAGAAGGTGAATGCCGCAAGCCCCGGCGCAAACAGCTTCGTGTGACAGGTTCGCTGAACTGAATAATACGAAGTGGCGAACAGGGCACAGCCGCCGAATGCAAAGATCACCGCATTGGTATGCAGCGGACGCAGCCTCCCGAACGACAGCCATTCAACGACATTCAGCTCTGGCCAAACTAGCTGAGACGCGATGATGACGCCCACCAGCATGCCCACGATGCCCCAGATTACGGTCATCACGGCAAACTGGCGCACGACTTTGTAGTTATAAGTCGCTTGCGATTGCATGTGGATTCACCTCATGAAGAACAAGAAAATTTTTGGCTGCCCGGCGCTTGCCAACGAACAATGGACGTCCGATCAACCGTTGGCGCGGAGCATAACGGCAGCAGAGTGCGGCATTTTGACCCAGATCAAAAATGCGGCACTCAGAGATTCGTGATGGCTCGATAGAAAATTCTGTTGAGCAGGCGAAAAAAAGGGTGCGCCGCAGCGCACCCCCAACCCCAACAGAGAGACTAACCAACAACACAAAACGCAGTCCCAATACACTGCGTTTCGCGATTACCGGACTCGAAGTATGGGTAACGGACCCCAGAGGCTCATTGATTTGGATCAAACCGGCGACAGGTTATTTTGCTGGGTCACCGCTGGTATCAGCCTCGCGATTCGAACTCGGCGACATAGCTTTCTCCTGCGCGCGATCGTCATCCATCAGTATCCGGTACGCCGGCCCCTCCAAATCCTCGAACTGACCTTGTCGCAACGACCACCAGAATACAAGTCCGATCACAAAGACCAGCAGAACCGATACGGGAATCAGCAAGTAAAGAATATCCATGAAGGCGCCCTCCTAGGGGCTCTATGCGCAGCGTCGCTGCAAGCGAAGAGCGTTCAACACCACCAGCAGGGAACTGGCGGACATGCCGATGCCCGCAAGCCACGGCGTTACCCACCCAGTCATGGCTAACGGGATTGCGATGACATTGTAGGCAAACGCCCAACCAAGGTTTTGCCGAATGATCCGCAGGGTGCGCCGGGAAATCGCCACCCCAACTGCCAAATGACCGAGGTCGTTCGACAAGAGCACGACATCCCCCTGACTTCTCGCCAAGTCCGTCCCGGCACCCATTGCCACCGAGACATGCGCTTGAGCGAGAACCGGTGCGTCATTCACGCCATCGCCGACCATCGCCACCGTCGCCCCGCCGGCTTGTAGTCGCTGTATGACTCCAAGCTTGCCCTCGGGAGTCATGCCTCCCATCGCAGACTCGATCCCCAAGTCAGTCGCCACCCTGGCAACGGTCTCCGGTGCATCGCCACTGAGCGCGAACAATTGAAGACCGTGCTCCCGCAGCGTGGCCATGGCTTCCGCGGCGCCGGCGCGAGGACGATCCGACAGGCGGAATACCGCCAGCCACCCGTCGGAGTTGCCAAGCGCAATGACCATGTCGCCGCCGGCCTGCCAATCCAGACATCCGCCTGGCAGTGCAAGGCCATGCAATGCGCCCACGAACGCCGGGCTGCCAAGTCGCAAATTCTTGTCCTGCCACTCCGCCTCGATCCCCTGCCCCGTTATCGCATGTATCGCGCTAACGCCGTCGGAGCGATTCTCCGGGAGCTTTCCGGCTGCTTCGCACAGGGCTCGGCCGATTGGGTGCTCTGAGCCCGCCTCCATTTCTGCCGCCAAGGACAACGCCTGGTGAGGCGTAAGCATCCCGGGTGCCAGCATCCCCATCAAAGCAGGTCGTCCTTCCGTCAGCGTGCCCGTCTTGTCAAAAACGAAATGACTTGCCCGAGCCAACGTCTCGATCGCGTGACCACGCGTAACAAGTATTCCGTTACGGGAAAGCACACCGGTTGCGACAGTCAAGACCGCTGGCGTCGCCAGCGACAGCGCGCACGGGCAACTCACCACCAAGACAGCGACAAACACCCATAGGGCCTGAGATGGATCATGCCACCACCACCACGCGCCAGTGGCAAGCGCAAGGATCAACAGAACGCCGACAAAGCGCGCCGCTATCCGGTCAGCCATTTCGACAACTTTCGGCTTTTCGACCGCCGCTCTTTCCATGAGCCGTTGAATCGAGGCCAGGCGAGTCGATTCTCCGACACGATCTATGCGCAACGTCAGTGGGCTGCCGATGTTCATGCTGCCCCCAATCACCATGTCGCCAAGCCGCTTTTCCACAGGACGACTCTCGCCGGTCAATAAGGACTCATCCGCACTACTTGTACCCTCGATCACCGAGCCGTCGCCAGGAATAATCTGCCCTGGCGAAACAAGCACCACGTTGCCAGAAGCCAATTCCGAAACCGCCACGCGCTCCAGTTCTCCATCTGGATATTCGGAATATCGCGAGGCAAACGCCGGCAACACACGCGCCAGCTCTTCAACCCCTCGCGCAGCCTTCTGTCTGGCGACCATTTCGAGGAAGCGGCCGCCGAGCAGGAAGAACACAAACATGGCTACCGAGTCGAAATAGACTTCTCCCGAGGCAGTCAGGGTCGCCCAGACGCTTGCAGCAAACGCGCTGCCGACACCGAGCGCCACCGGAATATCCATTCCGACGCGACGCAACTTGAGGTCGCGCAGGGCATGCGAGAAAAATGGAGCGGCAGAGTAAAGGACCACGGGCAGGGTCAGTACCAGACTTGCCCAGCGCATCAACTGCTCGATGTCGGCAGTCATGGTGCCCTCTTCGGCCAGATAGACCGGTACCGCATACATCATCACCTGCATCATGCCGAAACCGGCGACAAAAAGTCGCCACAGCGCAGCCCGCCGTTCCTTCTGGGCGAGCAATTCGGACTTGGCCGCATCGTAGGGATGGGCGCGGTAACCGATCGCCGCGATGGCCTCGAGAATTTGCGACAGCTTGATTAGCCGTTCGTCCCAGCGCACGCGGGCTCGACGTGTCGCATAGTTGATATCGACGGCAGTCACGCCGCGTTGCCGGGCAATATGTTGTTCATTCAGCCAGACACAAGCTGCGCAGGTGATGCCTTCGAGAATCAGCGTGGCTTCCCGCTCGTGTTCGCCGATCGGGCGCACGAAGTTCTTCTGCACGTCCGGGTGATCGAAAAGTCCCAGTTCCTGAAGCTCCTGCGGTATGGCCTCGCGAGGACTCTCGGGCATTGCATCCCGATGCCTGTAGTAGTCGACCAGTCCGCCTGCGACGATTGCCTGGGCTACGGCCTGGCAGCCTGCACAACACATCTCCCGACGCTGGCCATCAAATTCAACAGGGTAGTCAACGCCAGACGGAAGGGGCAGCCCACAGTGATAGCACGAGTTGCTCAAAGTCTTGTCCTATGCACGGCCTATTTCGGCTGCATGCGGATCGCACCATCGAGACGAATTACCTCGCCGTTCAGATATGGATTCTCGACGATGTGCGCGACCAGCGCGGCGAATTCCTCGGGCTTGCCCAGCCGGGATGGAAAGGGAACCATTTTTCCCAAGGCATCCTGGACCTCGGCCGGCATTCCCAGGAGCATCGGCGTTTCCATGATGCCCGGCGCCACGGTCATCACTCGGATGCCTGATCGGGCCAATTCGCGGGCAATCGGCAGGGTCATCGCGACGATCCCACCTTTGGATGCAGCGTATGCGGCCTGACCCAACTGCCCCTCAAAGGCCGCCACCGAAGCCGTATTGACGATCACGCCACGCTCGCCATCGGCGTTCGGCGATGACTGACTTATGGCTGCCGCCGCCAAGCGAATCATGTTGAAGGTACCGACCAGATTGATGTCGATGACGCGCTTGAACGCATCAAGAGAGTGCACGCCTTCCTTGCCGACTACTTTCTCTCCATGCACGATGCCGGCACAATTGACCAAACCATCCAGGCGTCCGAAGGCGGCCACGGCGCTCTCAACCGCAGCACGAGCCGAATCCTCGCTGGCGACATTGGCCTCGACGAACCGCGCTTGGCTCCCCAGTTCCGCGACAAGGGCGTTGCCCCCGGCGACGTTCAAGTCCGCGATCACCAATCGGGCGCCTTGCTGGGCCAACAACCTTGCAACTCCAGCGCCCAGGCCGGACGCACCTCCGGTCACCAGAAAGACACCGCCCTGAATCCGCATGGCTCCCCCGGAAGCGAAAAAGGCTTGCTGCGCAAGCCTTTTGAAAACAACTGGTGCCGCTTGTCTGACTCGAACAGACGACCTACCGCTTACGAAGCGGTTGCTCTACCAACTGAGCTAAAGCGGCACATTCAAGAGGTGCGCATTCTACCGCTTTTCATTGCAGGTTAACTCGGTGCACCACCAGGCAGGTTTCGCTGAAAACCGGAAGTGATCTCGATTCTCAGTCGCGTGGGTACCGAAACGCCTTTCTTGATCCCTGGGGAGAAATGGGCCTCGCGAAATGCACGCACAGCCAGTTCGATAAGCTCTGCCGACAGGCCTGACGACTCGACGAGGACTTCATCAACGTCCCCCGATGCGCTCACCAGCAGCACCAATACAGCCCTTCCTGGCCGCAACGCTTCGTCAATGGCACGCGGGGAAAATTCAATTGAACTCATCACTACCGGCGGTACATCGACGCCACTCGCAGCCTGATAGCGTGGGGCTGGAGGAGGATAAGGCGGCCCCACCTCCTCGACAGACGGAAGCCTAGCGATCTTTTCCTCGCTGTTGAAAGCTCGGCTTAAGATGTTGGCGCCCTCAATCTGGGACGCGGGAACGCCAATCGCGGAAGGAATGCGGAAATCTGTTGTTGTGGCTTCTGGCTCCCGCATCAAACGTACCTGCAAGTCCTGCTGTAGCAACCCGCCCGCCTTAGAGCTCCAGCTACCAAGTGGCAACCCAGCGAGAACCAACAAGTGAAGTACACATGAAACAACCAGCCAGAGGCCAAGACCCCGGAGGTCAGGCGGCAACAGGGCCAACCCGACTCTCCGCACTATCCTTCCGGTCTGCCACCGTCCAATCAGTTAAGTAGTTCCCGCCATGACACACGTTTTGCATCCTGATAGATACCACCCCGGCGAATATTGGCGGTTTCCTCGGTCTTTCCCGCAGGCCCACCGGAAACCACCGTCACACTAACAACCTGACCCCCAGGCAGCACCACCAAGCTCGGGCGGGTCGAGGCACCATGATAGTTCTTTGCAATAAAGGTATTTGAATCACCATCAACTTGAACGACGCCACCGCTGCGGTAATCGAGGTTGTAAATCCAGCTCTCGAACCCGGAAGGATTGCATGGATCTGGAGATGTCGGCCGGTTTGTTGTGAAGACCACCGTCCCGAATGCAAGCTTCGGATCGGTGTTGCCGCGTTCGCCAGAATCTGGGAAGTCAATCCGCCAGCCCAGGTTGTCATCGTCCTCGAAAACGGAGGGCATTACGCTGCCGATGCGGCCCTCGCCGCCGGCGGCAATGATCGACGGCACGATGGTCGTCGGAGCAGCCCCCCCGTCAGCATCCCATATACCGTAGAACGATTGGGTGCTGGTGTCGGTGAGGTCAGCGTTACCAAGCAACCTGCCTGTCGGGAACAGCACGACCCTCTTCTTCGCTCCGGAGTTCTTGACAACCAAACCAAGGGCGGGCTTCGCGGTAATCGGCTTGGTCGCCCCGACATTGATCAGCAGTTCAACCACGGGGGCTCCGCTGGTCAAGTCGAAGGCCCACATGTTACCCAACAAGTCCCCGCCATAGACGTGCGTAATCGTATTGTCCTGCATCGGATTGTCCGCCCAGCCGGCAATGCGGCCCAACCCGCTTGGGGTTGTGGTATCGCCAACGCCGGTAGATACGTCATGTATCACCGCACCCGTTTCGGCATTGAGGATGTAGAGGTGCCCTACGCCGTCACCACCGGCCGTGTTGTTGTAACCAGAGGTAACCATCACCACTGGAGTCCCGCCAAGTTTGCCGATGACTGCATTCCCGAAGCTGTAACCCAGGTCGCAGGTGCCAGTCACCTTGCCCACCGTGTTGTAGCGCGGTGATGTGCCGAGCGTGCAACTCTGCATGGTCCCATCGCCCTGCACCTGACCGGCTCGGAGTTCCCAGAGCACCGTTGGACTGGTCTGGTCGGAAATGTCGATCGCGTAGTAACCAGCTCCACCAGCGCCCAGACCGCCGACCAGAATCGTCTTCCAGCCGCCTCCCGTCTTGATATCGCCCACCACCGGAGTACCGTCGACAAGGAATGTGTGCTTGGCTGGGTACTCGACGTCGGCCAGCTTGTGCATGTTCCTCAGTACCATGCTAGGCACGTAGCCCCAGCGCTCGACTCCTGTGCCAGAATTGATGGCGTGCAGCATGCCGTCGTTGGCGGCCACGTATACCGTCGGATTGGCTCTCGGCGTGTTCTTGGCAGGGTATCCGGCAGCAGTTCCATAGTCGAACATGTACCGGCCAACATACACGGCCTCGGCGGAAACGATGTCGCCAAGCACATGGGTGCGCTTGCGATACCACCGATCTGCCGCATCGGCCGCTGTTTCCTCATGTTCGCGACTTCCTTGCAGGAACTCCGCCAGTAGTTGCCCGGAGGCATCGGTCTTCTGGGCACTGGACAGGCAGATCGAGCCGGTCGTACAGAACTGTGCCAACGAGGCATCGATGTAAGGCGAGGAGAAACATCCCTGTTCGCTGACAGGCGGGTTGCATTGCCCGGCCACAGCATTGTTCAAACTCGACCAGCCAAATGTCTTTCGACCGTTACCCGCGGAAGTGTCGAAGGTGTACAAGGTGCGCGTCGTCCAACTCATGGTATCCAGTTGCGCCTGGGCCGACCAGTTCTCTCCCGCCAAAACCTCGCCAGTAGTGATATCCATGTTCTTGCTGGCCAGATCTCCCACCCACTCGGAGGTTACATACATCGAGCTGAAAACCTGGTTATCGCCGGCAGTGACATTCGGGTTGCTGGTTGTCGCCGCCGCAGCTCCTCCGGTCTGGACCGTCAGAGAATTGAGCAAGTCCCGCAGGCCGGCATTCAATTCCAACGGATTTCGAGCGCTGTAATAGGTGCCATGACCATTCACAGCGGCATGCCACAGGTCATCGATATTCTCTTGGTTATTCGATCCCGGCTGCGGCCAATTGCAGGCGCCGGAGGTCTGCCAGGGACAAACCCCGGATCCCGGATTTGCCGCAGTGCCATTGCTGATCGCCTCAAAATCATCCGGGGTATCGCCGGCGTCTGCGGGACTCTTGTAATTACTGCGGAACTTCATCACTCCGTCGACACCGAGCCCGATGGTATAAGTCGTCATGTGCTGCGTGCTCTTGGGGTCGGACGTGGATGTCGGCACGTCGTTGGCACAAACCGACGAACCCAAGGCTCCAGTACAGTTGCTGAGCGTGCTGTCGCGCAAATCGGTATTGTAGTAATAGGCCGCCGCATCCGCCAACGTCTCGGAATCGTTGCGCCCATCCAGTTCAGGTCGGGCGAGGCTGCCATCCTCATTGCCGATGCCTGTACTGCCGTTGATCTTGGTGCCGTTGCTGCCGTTCCAGTAGCCATCGGTGGAAAGAATGGCGAAATTCTTCTGGCAGGAGTACTGCACGGGATCTATCGCTCCTGCAATTGCCGTCTTGCCGGCAAAAATTCTGCCGGCATCGGTCAGGGCAACGCGCAAAGGCGTGCTGCTGCCCGGATTGGCGGCGAACAGTTTCGAGTACCAGGTGTTCTTGTGCGTCGGATCGAAAGTATTGATGTTGGCGAGGTTGCTGCTTGAGCTGTTGATGGTGAAATATCCCACCCGGAATCGTTCGTCCACTCCCTGGAACGCGAGACTGACCGACGACTTCATCATCTGCATCCGGGAGCGATACCAGGCAAACCACTTGGCAAAATTGGCCAGTTCTTCGTCATAAGTGCAGATCGGACGACTGGCACAGTCGGTCCTGAGTTCGCGATTGAGCACAACCTGGCCATCGACGACGATGTTACCGAAGGTCTGCCCGGAGACGATGTCGATACGCTGGAATCGACCGGGAACGGCATTGACGGTCACCGGCCCGCCGCCGTTGTTGAAGCTGGTCGTTGAAAGGGTGGCGCCGGAGCCACTCGCGGCCAAACTGGCGCCGTTGTAGGTTGAATCTCCGGCAACACCGCCGATGGTTGCAACTGCGCCACTGGCAGCGCCGGAGAAGCCATTGCCGATCCTTGCCGCTATCGCACTTGCCAGGCCGCTGTTGCGCGTGCTGCTGCTGTTGCTACTGCTGCAATAGACAAACGATGAGGTAAGCGCCTGAACACTTCCTGCAACCAGAACGCTCGTTACCGTCACGGCCTGTGTTCGGCCAACACATACCGTACCACTTGCGCCGGCACCACACCTGCCAGTACCGCTCCCTCCGCAATTGCTGTCGCCAACGCTGCTGGCAGTAATCGTAGCCGTCGCAGTGCCGCTCCCCGACGTGGAAATGACTATCGTCGGATAGCGCGGATACTGGTAAGTGCTGTTCTTCACTGCCTGACAACTCGTCAGCGCAGTCGAACTGCACCAACGCAGCGTGGCCGGATACGGGTTGGCTGTGGTCGGGCCGGTTTGCGGCGAGCAGTCGGAAAGCTTGCGGTTGGTACAGTACTCGGCCGGAATCATTACGTAGTAATAGGGGCCGACATTGCGGGTAACCGTGGTCGGAGCGTCGACCGTACCGGTTGCAAATGGCTTCAATGACCCGGACGCCGTAACGGCACGCATGGTCGTATAGCTCTTGCTGTTCACGGTACCCGGCAGCAAGTAGTTGTCGTTGCGCAGGCAATCCGTGTAGCCGCTGTCCGTGCACCATTCGACATCCGGAAAGCTGGTGGTAAGCGTTACGGTATTCCCCGTACCGTATTGGACGCCGTAGCCGTCCCAGGGAACGGATCCACTGCTGTAGGCAGTCAACGACTGGGCGTCGTAACCTTGCGGCGTCGTGTAAGTGATCGCAGGGTTGTAATAGATGCTGTTGAAGTCCGACGACATGAACGGCGGCATGCCGCGCAAGTTGGTGTTGCCATTGCTGTCCAAGTTGGTGCCGCTGCTATTCTGTGGCAAACAGGTACTGGAATCAGTCGCAGAAGTGATGTTGCTGCCTGACGGTGTACGGCAACAGTAATAGCTGGTCCCGGTCGCGGCCGTGCCCTTGCAATACGTGCTGTCGACAACCCAGTCGGGCAGGTAATCCCAGTTCATGCTCCCGGAGTTGTCCAGGATGAAGAACATGTTGGGCTTGACGCTCGAAGTTCCCGGGGTAATCAGGGGCGAGGTGGCGATATCGGTCGGTGCTGCCTGAGCCAATGGCCATATCGCCAGGCCCAGCATGCCGGCCATGCCGACTTGGGCTAGACGCCGAGCGATTTTGATTGTCTGGATCATGGCTGACTCCTTGTCTTCGCACTACTGGTGAACATGGATGTAAACGCTGCCTTACTTGATGACCAGCGCCTGGATGAAGCTGACGGAATTTCTTGGGCCGGCAATTCGGGATGTCACCCGGTAATACACCGACGTTGGGCTCTCAAAAGCCGGATCATCCACGGATTGCCCTCCGCTCGCAGTGTCCGTATAAGGCGGCTTGACGCATCTCACCAGCGGGGACGACGAGTAAGCCGGCCCCTCCTTGTCGCAAAGACGCTGGATCACATACGACACCTGATTTCCCGTAACGGTATCCTCCGACAGAACCTTGGCCGGATGACTGCCGGTGAGGGTGGCCCAATACTCGGCCCAGGTCTGGCTCGTGCCCGGCACATCATTGACGCCAGCCGCCGAATAGCCATTGGCATTGCTATCACTATGCAGTACGGCAGAACCCGCCACACCATTCGCGTTGAGCCAAACCATAGCGGCATTGGTTCCTGCATCGCCGGCCCGGGTGGCACTACGCTGCATGCCCATATTGCCCACCACCAAGCCGCCAATGTCGGCAGATCGGAACAGGGCCAAGCCACCCAAGGTAAGCGCTACCAGCGCAATGAGCGCAAGAAATATGACCACGCCCCGTTGCGCATGCCGCACCCGACCGCGCGGAAACGTCGGGCGTTTCGCGCCTCTATCTAAGCCGCACATTTTGTACCCACCGCCTTGCTCCAGATGATATTGCGCAGCGCTACCGTGGTGTTCGCCACCCGGTAGCGGTAGTGACGATCTGCCGGCATATAGACCGGGCCGGTGGTCGACGGCGAGATTGCAGAGTCCGGCCACAGCTTGATGCTGGCTGGGCTAACCTCTTCCTTCTCATACTGACCACTACGAGAAACAACCGCGACACGCATCGATAGCGCGCGGTTCCAATCGCAGGCGCGCTGCGCCTGGGTCAAACCGGAATGCCCTGCTGCCGGGCTGCCGTCGTCGCTGGCCGGACAGGCGCCTCCCGGCGTCAGGCGAGACTTGCAGTAGGCATCCACAGCCTTGTCCGGATTTGACGTCGTATCCCAGCCATACTGGGCGGCAATCGCCACTACGTCGCTAGCGACAGGAACCCAGACGTCGGCATCGCCGGCAGATCCCGCATTACTACAGTCGTTCACCAGAAAGTCGCACATGGTCAGACTGCCGTTGCGTACGGCAAAAACGACGATGCGCGGATTGCGGCCAAGCCCGTGAGCGCGCGCACTCTGCGTGTAATTCACTCCCGCTCCGAAATTCAGCGTAACGCTGGAGTCGGTCGCGTCGGTTGCGGTAACTTGGCCAAGCGTGCAGTCGGAACCCTCGTCGGCGACCAACAGGTATTCACCTATCGCCAGGCCGAGAATACTGTCGACGCGATAAGGGCTCGCCGAGGCAGCACTTGAAAGCAGGGTTCCTTCCGATGCTGTCGTCGGATTTCCGTAACCCACGACGATCATGTCGGAGCCGGCATCGCCCGGCGGAATACCCCAGGGATTCTCCGGCGAACCGCTGGCAGCACCTGCCGGAACGATCATAGCCGGCGCCAACAGCTTGCCGTTGAGATTACCGGCAGCCCGAATGCTGCATCCGAGCGACGACAATGCCGATACGCCCAGCCCGGCCTGCTGCAAATCCCGTTCGATGGCGAACAAGCCAAGCAATCCGCTGGTTTGGGAATCGGCCAGACCGCCAGTGGTACGCCGCCCGGCCTCCGAGTTCGTCAGCACTTGCATGATGACGATGGTCGCCAGTAGCGCTATCACCATGCCGACGAGCAGTTCAACCATGGAAAAGCCGCGCGCCATGTCTGACAGCGAGTGCCTTCCGGTGGGCGAGAAACGATGGATTGGTGCAGTCTGATTGGTCACGATGCATTCACCTGCGCGACGGTTACGTAGCGATGCGACGCCTCGTCGTTCGGAAGCTGCCAACGAATGGTGATCGTCACGGTGTTGGCGGCATCGACAGCGACCGTCGGCTGATTGCCAACCAAGTCAGCGCCCGGAAGGCCGGTACCGTCCGCAGTGACCTCGGCCACCCAGGCCTCGTACTTCGCGCCTCCGGTGCCGCCGGTTCCCGCATAGTCCAACGTCAGATTGGCGATGTTGTCGGCTGACATCTGCCCGATCAGTTGTTCGGCAAACATGGTTGCTTCCGCACGGAACTTGGCCTCGCCGGTCGCCTTGGTTGCTACTGCCTGCATGCCGATCAGGCCCAGCACGCCGAGCGAGAAAATCAGCAAGCCGATCAGTGCTTCCAGAAGCATCACACCGGCCTGTTGTCTTAGTGACTTCATGCGCTGCTCCTCAGATTTCGCAGGCTTGCGGGTCGCCGTTCGGACGCTGCGGATCGCACATCCGCGACTGACCACCGGGTTCAATCACGATCGACAGGCAACGCACGCCTCCGCTGGGCTGGCAACCGCCAGCCGTCGGATTGGTGACTGCCAGCGTGACTGCGCCGCTCGCCGCATCGGGAACGGTTCTTTGCCCGAGATTGTTGAAGGTTAGGGTGGTTGCACCCCCTGGCGTGACAGTCACCAGCACATTGCCGCCCTCTGCCGCACCGCGCGTTTGCAGGACAGTATCGTCCGCTGCCAGCACCGACCAGCCGCCACCCGTGGCGTCGTCCAGAACGAATCGCACCGGCTGGTTGCGCTTGGCCGACTCGATGCGCGCCAACTGGACCGCGCCGATTAGTCCCTCGGATACGCTGCGCACCTTGAATCCGGCCATGTAGTTCATGAAACTCGGCATGCCGACGACGATCAACAGCGAGACGATAACGAGCGCTAGCGCTATCTCGATCAGGGTTACGCCTCGCTGAAGGCGGAATATCAGCATGGCGGGGTGCCCTTGCGGACAGTCCAGCAGGTGGCGCTGGTATCCCAGCCGCTGGGTGCCGCCGTAGTCGCCCGAACGTTGGCCTGATCGATCGTGAACGTGAAGCCGGCCGTCCGTGCCCCCGATTTCCCGTCTGCCTGTACCGTGTAGGTTGCCGCCGCCAGCGTGCAGGTAAAGTCGAAGTATCTTCCGGTAGGCAAAGGCGCCACGGTACCTGCAGCACAGGCGTTCTCGTAAGTCCGGGTGTCGAGAAAGTGCTGCTCGAGCTTGGTCCTCATCGAGGCGAGTTCCCCTTGCGCCTCGGGCAACTGGGAACGAACGACATAGTCGTTGTACTGCGGCAGCGCAATCGCCGCGAGGATGGAAATGATCGCCACGACGATCAAGACTTCGATCAATGTAAATCCGCGGTTTGTTTGCACGCTGCGGTCCTCCTGAAAGTTGCCGTACTTATAGTCCCGGCTGGCATAACAGTGAACCCTGCGCCCGACGAACGGCGGCAGCGCTGCGGCGAACGGCAGGCCGATGGTGGCCGACCGGCTATCCGAGCAATTCCTTCGGCAGGGGGAAGTTGATGCCTTCAGGGTCGTGGGAAGCCTCGACGACCTGGCCGCCGGCCAGAGCCTTGAGCGAAGTCACCACGTCACCCACCAGCACCTCTGGAGCGGATGCCCCCGCACTGACACCGATCCGTCGGGCGCCGGCAAACCAGGCCGGATCGAGCTCATCGGCACGATCAATCAGGTAGGCGCGCGCGCCGCCCTGGACGGCGACTTCCCGCAGGCGATTGGAGTTGGAACTGTTCGGCGAACCCACCACCACCACCACATCGCACGACTCGACCAACTGTCGCACCGCGTCCTGCCGGTTCTGGGTCGCATAGCAGATGTCGTCCTTCTTCGGGCCGACGATGGCCGGGAAGCGTTCTTTCAGCGCCGCGACGATCGCGGCGGCATCATCGACGGACAGCGTGGTCT
>JAEHDA010000045.1 GCA_016880655.1 Rhodocyclaceae bacterium | reverse complement strand
TCAAGAAAAATTGTTGCGTCGCAACAAAATGGCGGTCAGCGACAATTATCATTGATAAACAATGATATGCATAGAGTATGTATTGCTTTGGTATTGCTGGCCGCTGCGCTGCGTCAAAATGACGCCATGGGTTTCTAGCGGCTTGCGGGTTTTTCCGTATCCCGGTTCTTGGGCTGGATGACGGCGCGGACCCGGCCCTGGGCGGCGGTCTGGCTCGCTGTCGAGTCGGGAGAATTGCCCGACACCACGTAATTCTCGCTCCTGGCGTCGTAAGAGATGTACTCGCCGTGAACTTCATCGAGGCCGCTCTTGATGTGGGCCTTGTTGAACAGCTCCGCCTTCTCCGCCTTGCTGTCGTGCTCGATGCGTTCCGCCTCGCCCTCGACGTATTCGTTGCGGCCCTCGCGTTTCTGGCGGAAACTCGCCTGGCGGCCGCCGCCGGCATAGGCAACCCCCTTCTGGTAGCCGTTTGCGTCCTGGCTTACCACCAGTTTCGCGGCGCGAAGCACCAGGGTTCCCTGCACAAGCTGGACATTGCCTTCGAAGATCTGAACCTTCTTCGCCTCATCCACGACGATGCGATTGGCCTCGATGTTCACCGGCTGGTCCCGATCGGCACGCTCCGCCATGGCGGGCGAGGCCGCCAGGATGACGAAAGCCGTCAGAGTCCGCCGCAGGATATTGATGCGCCCGCTCATTTGGCTTGCTCCCTGTAAATCGTTCCGGTTACCGGTCCATTCAGGATTGCCGTCCGGGTCTTGTTGTTCACTTCCATGCCCCCCGTGCCATGTACGACCGACCGGCCCTGCGTGATGGTGACGGGGGCGTAGGTCTGCGCGTACTCATCATCCGGCCTCACATTGAGTACGCTGGTATCTATCATGGTCGCGGTTCCCGACAAGTCGTTGCGAACGACGCGGACCTCATCCTTCAATTGCACGTGCTGTCCGTCCTTGTCCAGCAAGGCCATGCGCGCGGTCATGGTCGTTGCCTGATCGTCGCGAAAATAGGCGACGCGGGGCTCGCTGACCTCGGTGGTGTCGTTGTCCGGAAAATGCTCCATGCGCGTGGCCTTGAGCGTGTGCTGGATCGAACCGTCGAGGTTGTAGCGACGCAGGATGAACTCATCGACCCAGAAATCCGGGTCGTGGCGCAGGTTGGGATTCGGGCCGCCGCCGTCGCCGCGACTGGCACGATCGAGCCAGAAGGTGAACGCCGCCAACATGGCCAGCACCAGCAGCGGAAGGAGGGCGGAGGGCCCGGGCAGCCTCATGAGCGATAGACCGCCAGCGCCTGATCCCAGTTGCCCTGCGCCTGGAGCAGCAGTTCGCAGACCTCCCGGACGGCGCCGGCTCCGGCGGGTGCGCGGGCCACATAGTCGGCGACTTGCCGCACGGTGCCATGGCAGTCCGGCACGGTCGCCGAGAAACCGCAAGCGACCATGACGCCAAGATCGACCACATCGTCGCCCATGTAGCCGGCCTGCGAGAAATCGAGCCGTTCGCTTTCGAGCAGCCGGGCCATGGCGCCACGCTTGTCCTCGATCCCCTGGAAGACCAGGTCGATGCCGAGATTCTCGGCGCGGCGCGCGACGATGGGCGAGTCGCGGCCGGTAATGATGGCGAGCTTCACGCCCGAGCGGGCGAGCATCTTCAGGCCCAGTCCGTCGCGGCTGAAGAAGGTCTTCATCTCGTCGCCATCGGGGCTGAAGTAGAGGCGGCCATCGGTCATCACGCCATCGATGTCGAAGGCCATCAGGCGGACGCTTCTGGCTTTGTCTTGCAAAGAGTTCATACCACCTTGGCCCGGAAAAGATCGTGCATGTTGAGTGCGCCCGCCAACCCGCCATCGGTGTCGACGACCAGCAGTTGATTGACCTTGTGCCGCTCCATCATCTCGACGGCCTCGACGGCCAGGCGGTCGGGTTCGATGGTGCGCGGCGTGCGGGTGGCGATTCCGCCGACGGGCAGGGCGCGGAGATCGCCAAGCTTTTCCATGGCGCGGCGCAGGTCGCCGTCGGTGAAGATGCCGACCAGCCTGCCGCCGGCCTCATTGACTGCCACCATGCCCATGCCACCGCGCGTCATCGCCAGCAGGGCTTCGGGAACCGGGGTGGTTTCCCCGACGGTCGGTACTTCGGCAGCGGGCCGCATCACGTCGCGTACGTGCGTGAGCAGCTTGCGGCCCAGCGCGCCGCCCGGATGGGAGCGGGCGAAATCCTCGGCGCCGAAGCCGCGCGCATCGAGCAGCGCCACCGCCAGCGCGTCGCCGAGCGCCAGCGCCGCGGTGGTGCTGGCTGTGGGGGCGAGGTTGAGCGGGCAAGCCTCTTCGTCGACGCGGGCGTCGAGATGGACGTCGGCCTCCTTCGCCAGCGACGAGCCGGCATTGCCGGTAATCGCGATGAGCCGTCCACCCTGGCGCTTCACCAGCGGCACGATGGTCAGCAACTCGTCGTTCTCGCCGGAGTTGGACAGCGCGATCATCACGTCGTCGCGGGTGATCATGCCCAGGTCACCGTGCACGGCTTCGGCGGCATGGACGAAGAACGCGGGCGTGCCTGTGCTCGCCATGGTGGCGGCAATCTTGCGCGCGATGTGGCCGGACTTTCCGATGCCGCTGACGATGACACGGCCGTGGCAGGCGAGGATCAGTTCTACCGCCTGCGCAAATTCCGGCCCCAGGCGCCCGGCCAGTGCGACGACGGCATCCGCCTCGATGCGCAGAACGCGGCGGGCCATTTCCAGATGCGTGCCGGAACCAGGTACTTGGGCCATGATCTTGAATGTCGTTATGATTGAGCGAAATTATAGCAACCGACCCCGCCCCGAACCGGAGACGATTTGAGTACCCTGCAACTGGTCCTGCTGCTGCTTGGCGCTTCCGTTCTCGTGGTGACGGCGTGCCGGGCCGTCAACCTGCCGCCCATCCTCGGGTATCTGCTGGTTGGTGTCGTCGTCGGTCCGCACGCGCTGGACCTGATGCCCGACGCCGAAGGGGCCAGCCAGCTTGCCGAGTTCGGCGTCGTCTTCCTGATGTTCTCGATCGGCCTCGAATTCTCGCTGCCGCGCCTTTACGCCATGAAGCGCATCGTCTTCGGCCTCGGCCTGGCCCAGGTCGCACTGACGACGGTAGCGATCGGCGCCCTGGCCGTGTGGTCCGCGGGCGTGCCGTGGATGGTCGGCCTCGGCCTCGGCGGCGCGCTGGCGATGTCCTCGACCGCCATTCTGTCCAAGCTGCTCGCCGACCGCCGCGAACTCGACGCCACGCATGGCCGCGAGGTGATGGGCGTGCTGCTCTTCCAGGATCTGGCGGTGGTGCCGCTGCTGGTGATCATTCCCGAACTGGCGCGACCCGTGGGCGAGATGGCCGGCGCGGTTGCGGTCGCTTCGCTGAAGGCGGCGGTGCTGCTGACGCTGGTGCTGTTCCTGGGCCAGAAGTTGATGCGCGGCTGGTTCACGCTGGTGGCGCGGCGCAAGTCGGCCGAGCTGTTCATGCTCAACGTCCTGCTGATCACGCTTGGTCTGGCCTGGCTGACCGAGTGGGCCGGCCTGTCGCTGGCGCTGGGCGCGTTCGTGGCCGGCATGCTGATCTCGGAAACCGAATACCGCTACATGGTGGAAGAGGACATCAAGCCCTTCCGCGATGTGTTGCTCGGCCTGTTCTTCATTTCCATCGGCATGATGCTGGACATCTCCGCCATCCTCAGCGAATGGCCGCGCGTGCTGGGCGTGCTGGCGGCGCTGCTTCTCGGCAAGCTGGCCGTCGCGTGGGCGCTCTCGCGGGCGTTCGGCGCGGCGCCGGGCACGGCATTGCGCACCGGCCTGTGGCTGTGCGCAGGCGGCGAGTTCGGCTTCGTGCTGCTGGCGCGCGGCGAGAGCGTCGGGCTGCTCGCCGGCGGCCCGCTCCAGCCCGTGCTGGCGGCGCTGGTGCTGTCGCTGATACTGGCGCCGCTGATCGTGCACTTCTCCGATCGGGTCGTCCTGCGCCTGGTCGCGTCGGAGTGGCTGATGCGCTCGATGCAACTCACGCAGCTCGCGGCGCACACCATGGGGTCGGAGAAACACGCCATCCTGTGCGGCTATGGGCGCACCGGCCAGCACCTGGCCCGCTTCCTGGAGCATGAGGACATCGGCTACATGGCGCTCGACCTCGATCCGGAACGCGTGCGCGAAGCCGCCAACGCGGGCGAGTCGGTCGCCTACGGCGACGGTACGCGGCGCGAGACGCTGATTGCGGCGGGGCTCGCCCGCGCCAGCGTCGTCATCGTCACCTTCTCCGATCGCGGCGACACCTTGCGCATCCTGCATCGCGTGCGCGAGGTTGCGCCGGGCGTACCGGTCGTGGTGCGCGCGCGCGAGCAGGAGGACGCGGCGGAACTGTTCGCGGCGGGTGCGGCGGAGGTGGTGCCCGAAGCACTGGAGTCCTCCGCGATGCTGGCGACGCACGCGCTGGCCTTCGTCGGCGTGCCGCTGCAACGCATCGTCAAGCGTCTGCGCGAATTGCGCGAGCAGCAATACGGCCTGCTGCGCGGCTTCTTCCACGGCGCCACGGACGTCGGCGATCGCCTCGAAGAAGCCGACCAGCCGCGCCTGCACTCGGTGGCGCTGGCCGATGGCGATTTCGGCGTCGGCCGCCGCCTCGGTGAGCTTGGCCTGAAGGAAATCGGTGCGACAGTTTCGGCCCTGCGCCGCCACGGCATGCGCGGCATGGAACCCGACGGCAGCGTCGTGCTCAGGGCGGGCGACGTGGTGGTGCTGCTCGGTTCCGCCGCCGCGGTGACCGACGGCGAGGAAAAGCTGCTGCGCGGGTGACGGCCGGAAAAGTCAGCTGTGGCGGTACGCCGAATGCAGCGGGAAATTCGGCCTCAGAAAGCGGCGCAGACGGTGTAGAGCGCGCTCTCGTTGGCGAACGTGACGTTCACGCCCGGCCCGGTGCTGCATTCGTCTTCGCAGATCACCCGCACGTTCCCGGAGAGCGTGTTGCCATCGTCGAGCATCCAGTCGACGCGGCGTGCATGGCGGCCCTGGATGCCACTCGAACAGGCGAAGAAGGCTGCCGGCCAGGATCCGGCGGTGAGCACCATGTCGCTGGTGATGCCGATGCGGCCGTCCACGCCATTGCGCGGGCTGTAGTCGTCCCCGGCGGCCGGCGCGGCCGGCACTGCCGCGCTGCCCCCGAACAGGCCGGCCAGGCGCAGGTGCTGCCACAGCAGGTAGGACTCGTCGGTGGCCGTCAGGCTGTTCCAGGCGCCATCGATGCGGGCATCGCCGATCCGGCCCGCCGGTGTGGTCGCCTGAAGGGCGCCCGCAACATGCTGCGGTACGGCGCGATCGTCGCCGGGCAGGCTGCGATGGAGGCCCTGGTAGGTATGGACGGCGGTCGTGACGGTGCGGAAGTCGCTCGCCAGCCGCTTGGCCGTGGCGCTCGCCACCAGTTCCTGGTTCTTCAGCACCGAGC
>JAEHDA010000281.1 GCA_016880655.1 Rhodocyclaceae bacterium | reverse complement strand
CGATTCTCGTCACCGGCGGCTACTTCGTGGCTGGACTGGCCATCCTGCGCGGCGTCGATGCCGAGCGCGGCCGGCGCGCGGCATTAGAATCCGCGCCATGAATTTTGCGCTGATCAAGCAGAAGCTCGACCTCTACGAGAGGCTGATGCGGCTCGACAAGCCCATCGGCATCCTGCTGCTGCTGTGGCCGACGCTGTGGGCGCTGTGGATCGCGTCCCATGGCCAGCCGGGCTGGATGCTGGCCTGGATATTCATTCTCGGCACCGTGCTGATGCGCTCGGCCGGCTGCGTGGTGAACGACTACGCCGACCGCGAGTTCGACCGCCATGTCGAACGGACCAAGGAGCGGCCGCTGACGTCCGGCAAGGTCAGCGTGCGCGAGGCGCTGGCGCTGGCGACGGTGCTGACGCTGTGCGCCGCGCTGCTGATCCTGCCCTTGTCGAAGCTGGTCTGGCAGCTCGCGCTGGTGGCCGTGTTCCTGGCGGTGAGCTATCCCTTCACCAAGCGCTTCTTCGCCATCCCGCAGGCTTATCTCGGCATTGCCTTCGGCTTCGGTATCCCGATGGCCTTCGCCGCCGTGCAGGACCACGTGCCGCCGCTGGCGTGGTGGCTGCTCGCGGCCAACGTCGCCTGGGCCGTCGCCTACGACACCGAGTACGCGATGGTCGACCGCGACGACGACATCAGGATCGGCATCAAGACCTCCGCGCTCACCTTCGGCCGCTACGACGTCGCGGCCGTGATGCTCTGCTACGGCATCGCGCTCGCCATCCTCGCCTGGGCCGGCACGCGCTTGCACTACGGCGGTTTCTACTTCGGCGGCATCGCCGTGGCGACTGCGATCGCGCTCTACCACTGGACGCTGATCCGGGGACGCGAGCGGATGCGCTGCTTCAAGGCCTTCCTGCACAACAACTGGATCGGCGCGGCGATCTTCGCCGGCATCGTCGCCG
Source organism: Rhodocyclaceae bacterium (assembly GCA_016880655.1). Lineage (GTDB taxonomy): Bacteria > Pseudomonadota > Gammaproteobacteria > Burkholderiales > Rhodocyclaceae > Fen-999. The sequence goes on along the minus strand of JAEHDA010000281.1, from coordinate 5,257 downwards.
AACTGAACCTGCGCCCCTTGTTGCGCTAGGGCAACACGACGCGCAGCGCGCCCGGCAGGATGCCGAATGCCGCGGGCGCATGGCCGATGAATTCGCCGTCCGCTTCCAGCGGCGTCCCCGCGGGCGCGTCGACGCGCGCCGCGGTCGTCTGCCAGGTCGTCACCTGCGGATGCGTCTCGATGCTGCCGTCGAACAATTGCGGCAGGCTCTTCAGGATGGAGAGGCGCGGCATGTGCCGGATCAGGGTGAGGTCGAGCCTGCCGTCGTCGGTCCTGGCCCGCGGCGCGACGAACATGGCGCCGCCGCAGTAACGGCCGATGCAGGCGAACAGCACCAGTGCGCCGGCCTGCTCGGTCCGGCCGTCGACTTCGATGCGCAGCGGAATGGCGCGCAGGCTGCCCAGGCTGCGCAGCAGCCCGATCAGGTAGGCGAGCCAGCCGAGTTTGCGCGAGGGCATGTGCTCGACGACGACGGCGTCGAAGCCGATGCCGGCGACGTTGATGAAGTGGCGGCGCCGGCCGGTCGCCGGGAAATCGACCCAGCCGGCATCGTGCGCAACCGCCTTGCCCGCCGCGACGATGTCGAGCGCCCGGTCGATGTCGTGGGGAATGCCGTGGCCGCGCGCCCAGTCGTTGCCGGTGCCGACCGGCAGCAGTGCGAGCGTGACGTCGGTGCCCGGTACTTCGGGCACGGCGAGAATGCCATTGACCGCTTCGGAGAGGCTGCCGTCGCCGCCGCCGACCAGCAGCCGGCGGCAGCCGGCGCGGATGGCCTGGGCGACGAGTTCCGTGGTGTGCCCAGCGTGGCCGCTGATCGCCGTGACGGCCTGCATTTGGCGTACCGCCATGGCTGACTCTATGTGAGTGCGTTGGCGCAGGCCGCGACCGCTGCCCGAAACGGGGTTCAGCAGCAGCAACCAGGTCTCGGGCGCGTACCGGTTCCGGGCGGGTTCGCTTGTCATGGCTGGCTATAATGCCCGCAACCTTTCCCTTCGGAAACTCCCCGGCATGAAATACCAGGACCTGCGCGATTTCCTGTCCCAGTTGGAAAAGCTCGGCGAGTTGAAGCGCGTCGGCGTCGAGGTCGATCCGAAGCTGGAGATGACCGAGATCTGCGACCGCGTGCTGCGCGCGGGCGGGCCGGCCATCCTGTTCGAGAAGCCCAGGGGTTCGAGCATTCCCGTGCTCGGCAACCTGTTCGGCACGCCGAAGCGCGTGGCGCTGGGCATGGGGCAAGAGTCAGTCATGGCGCTACGCCAGGTCGGCGAACTGCTCGCCTACCTGAAGGAACCCGAACCGCCCAAGGGCCTGCGCGACGCCTGGGAAAAGCTGCCGGTGCTGAAGCAGGTGCTCAACATGGCGCCCAAGGTGCTGTCTTCGGCGCCTTGCCAGGAGGTGGTGTGGGAGGGCAAGGACGTGGACCTGTCGCGCCTGCCCATCCAGACCTGCTGGCCGGGTGACGTGGCGCCGCTGATCACCTGGGGCCTGACGGTGACGCGCGGGCCGAACAAGGCGCGGCAGAACCTCGGCATCTATCGGCAACAAGTGATCGGGCCGAACAAGGTGATCATGCGCTGGCTGGCGCATCGCGGCGGCGCGCTGGATTTCCGCGACCATTGCGAGAAGAATCCAGGCGTGCCGTTCCCCGTCGCCGTGGTCATCGGCGCCGATCCGGCGACGATCCTGGGCGCGGTGACGCCCGTGCCCGATACGCTCTCCGAGTACCAGTTCGCGGGCCTGCTGCGCGGCGCCAAGACCGAACTCGTGAAGTGCCTTGGCTCCGACCTGCAGGTGCCGGCGTCGGCCGAGATCGTGCTCGAAGGCGTGATCCATCCCGGCGAGACGGCTACCGAAGGACCGTACGGCGACCACACCGGTTACTACAACGAGCAGGCCGATTTCCCTGTGTTCACCCTCTCGCGCATCACGATGCGCCGCGAGCCGATCTATCACAGCACCTACACCGGCAAGCCGCCCGACGAGCCGGCCATGCTCGGCGTGGCCTTGAACGAAGTGTTCGTGCCGCTGTTGCAGAAGCAGTTTCCGGAGATCACCGATTTCTACCTGCCGCCCGAAGGCTGCTCGTACCGGCTCGCCGTGGTGAGCATGAAGAAGCAGTATCCCGGCCACGCCAAGCGCGTGATGTTCGGCATCTGGTCGTTCCTGCGCCAGTTCATGTACACCAAGTTCATCATCGTCACCGACGACGACGTGAACATCCGCGAGTGGAAGGAAGTGGTGTGGGCGATGACCACGCGCGTCGATGCGGCGCGCGACACCACCATCGCCGAGAACACGCCGATCGACTACCTGGACTTCGCCTCGCCGGTCGCGGGCTTGGGCAGCAAGATGGGCATCGACGCCACCAACAAGTGGCCGGGCGAGACCAGCCGCGAGTGGGGCCGGCCGATCGTCATGGATGCGGAAGTGAAACGGCGCGTCGACGCGCTTTGGCAACGGCTTGGACTCTGAGGAGGCACCATGGCGGACTACGAACAGAATGGCGAACCGGCGGGCGCCACGCCCGACCTCGACGGCTCCAAGGCGTGGGGCCATGTCATGTATGCACTGCACGCCTTCTCGGCCTTTGGTGGATTGTTTGGCGCATCCGGCATCGTCTTTGGCTTCCTGTTAGGCGGTGCGTCAATCATCGCGGTCATCCTCAACTACATCACCCGCAGTAATGTGAATGGCACCTGGTTGGAGACGCACTGGCGCTGGCAGTTGCGTACGTTCTGGCTTGCGGCCGCCTGGGCGCTCGGCGCAATGGTGCTGGCCGTAACCATCATCGGTATCCCAGTCGCCCTGGTGATCTGGGGCGTGCTGAGCATCTGGCTGCTCTACCGCGTCATCCGCGGCTGGCTGGCGCTGGTCGACAAGAAGCCGATGCCGGTTCCGGCCTGATCCGGCGTATCGCCACGGCTGACTTTTAGACCATCTTCACCACGATGTCGTGCAGCGTGTTGGCGCAGTGCGCCATGCGCTCGGCGGCGGTAGTCAGGTGGCGGTAGATTTCGCGGCGCTTGAACATGTTGATGTAGTCGTCGCCCTGGAAGAGCTGGGCCAGCATCTTTCGATAGTACTTCTCGACCTTGCGCTCGGCCTTGCGCGCGGCATCCGCGTCGTCGGCCGCTTCGGCCGGACTGGTGGCCAGCTTGCCGAAACCCCGTTCCAGCGCCTGCACGCCGGTGAGCAGGAAGCGCGCCATTTCCAGCGTCACGGCGTCGGGCACCAGTTCCAGCGCGTGCATTTCGTTCACGGCGTCCTTGCAGCCGTTCACCACTTCATCGAGCGTGGTGATGGCGCGGTAGATATCCTCGCGGTCCATCGGCGTCGAGAATGCTTCGTTGAGGATGTGGATGTTCCTGATCTTGACGCGGTCGGCGGCGTGTTCGTCCTCGCGGATCTCCAGGCCGATGTCGTCGTCGTTGGTCTCCATGAAGCGCACCAGCAGGCCGACGGTATGCACCACCTGGCGGCTCTGTTCGTGCAGCAGATGGAAGAAGTCGGGCGTCTTCGGAAAGAAGCGTTCGAAGATTCGCGCCAGCAGGGACTTGGCTTGTTCGTCGCTCATGGCATGACCGTCCGCAGGAAGTAGAAAAAGGCGACCGACACCGCGGCCGCGCCGGGAATGGTGATCACCCAGGTGGTGGCGATCTCGCGGGCCTTGGCCCAGCGCACCGCCTTCGGGCGCTCGGAGGCGCCGATGCCCATGATCGACGTGGCGACCACGTGGGTGGTGGAGACGGGTGCGCCGATGGCCGAGGCGGCGAAGATCACAGCCGCCGAGGTGAGCTGCGAGTCGATGGCGTGCAGCGGCCGCACCTTGTAGATGGCGAAGCCGAGCGTGCGCACGATGCGCCAGCCGCCCGAGAGGATGCCGAGGGTGATGGCCGTGGCGCAGGCGAGTATCACCCAGAACGGTACCTCGAACTTGTCGATGAAGCCGCCCAGCAGCAGCACCAGCGTCAGGATGCCCATGCTCTTCTGCGCGTCGTTGGCGCCGTGCGAGAAGCCCAGTCCGGCGGCGGTGAGCCACTGGGCGTTACGCAGGTTGCGGTTCATGATCGGCCGTGCGCCGCGCAGCAGCGCCATCATGAAGCGGTGCAGCAGGAAGCCGACCCAGAAGCCGACCAGCGGCGAGAGGAATAGTGCGGCCAGTACCTTCATCACGCCGGTGACATGGCCCTGCGTGAGCTCGACGACGCCCCAGACCACGTGGTCGGGGCCAACCGAGACCACCACCGCGCCGGCCAGCCCGCCGACCAGCGCATGCGACGACGACGAGGGAATGCCGCGCCACCAGGTGAACAGGTTCCAGGCGATGGCGCCAACCAGGCCGCACAGGATGATGGTCAGCGCGACGGGCGCGTCGACGCCGTCGAGCGTGATGAACTTGCCAATGGTGTTGGCCACCGCGGTGCCGCCCAGCAGCGGGCCGAGGAATTCGGCGACGCCGACCACCAGGACTGCCTGCACGGGCGTCATGGCGCGCGAGGCGATGACGCTGGCGATGATGTTGGCCGCGTCGTGGAAGCCGTTGGTGTAGTCGAACACCAGGACGATCAGGACCGCGATGACAGCCAGGGCGAGGACGGCGCTCATTGGCGCAGACTACCGCCACCCGCAGCGCCATTCGACAGCAGGCGATCCAGCAATCCCGTCAGGGTCCCGGTCCTGACCGGCTTGACGAGATGGCCGTCCGCCCCTGCCGCCATGCACTCGTTGCGGCTCTCGTCGCGGATGTCGGCGGTCAACGCGACGACTGGGGTGCGCGCCAGATTGAACGTCCGCTCGCGTTGCCGAATCCGCCGCGTCGCTTCGAGGCCGTCCATCACCGGCATTTGCACGTCCATGACGATCGCGTCGAAGGTTCTGGCGGCGCAGCGCTGCAAGGCTTCCGCGCCGTTGCGGCAAGTGCTGACCCGATAGCCGGTCTGCGCAAGGAACGTGGCCAGCATGACCTGGTTGTCCTCGACGTCCTCCACCAGCAGAAGGTGCCGGCCGTTCGGTTCGGCTGCGGGCGGCATCGAGGTTTCGGGGGTGGCGGGACGCACGGCATCGTCGGGTAGCAGGCGGCAGGGCAGCACGAACGAAAACCGGCAGCCGTGTTCGGCATCGGGCGCCAGCTCCGGGCCGGTGCCGCCCATGAGGGCGACCAGGCTGCGTGAAATCGTCAGGCCCAGGCCGGTGCCGCCGAAGCGTCGCGCGGCGGAGTTGTCCGCCTGGGTGAAGGCCTGGAAGATGCGCTCGCGCTG
>JAEHDA010000280.1 GCA_016880655.1 Rhodocyclaceae bacterium | reverse complement strand
CGGGCGGCCGGGTTGTACACGTTGGCGAGGAAGGACAGCGATTCTTCGGGATAGGGCACGGGCGGCTCGACAGCGGGCCGGCGCAGCGGCCGGTGATATGCCACGCGACGCGCCTCGATCAGCGCGGCCAACGCATCGCGGCGCAACTGATTGAGCAGCGAGTTGGGCACGAAGCGCGGTTCGCGCCAATCGACCTTGAGGCCGGCCAGATCGAAATCGGTGCTGCCCAGTCGCCCGAGTTGCTCGCGCAGGGAGTCCTCGGCCGTATCGGCGTGTCGCGACGGCTGACTTTCGCAGACGATGTTTGCAGTGGCGGAGATGCCGTCGCTGTCGGTGAGCGTCAGCGCGCAGCCGTCATCAGTTTCAGAGAATCGGGCGGAAACCGGAATGCGCCGCTCGGCCGACTTCTTCGTCAGCGCCTGCTCCCAGTCGTGGTCGCGGTTGCGGTTGATGGCGAGGCCGACCCGGAGGCCGGGCAGGTCCTTGATCGCCTCGTTGGGATGCACGCGCCAGAGATTCTCGCCGACGCGTTCCGCAGTGTTGGCTTGCATGCCCGCCACTTCGCGCTTGTGCAGCCAGGCGAGGCCGTCGCCGTTGGCCATCGTCTGCGCGGTTTCGATGTCGATGAAGTCCTGGCCGACCTTCGAGACGGTACCCAGCGGCGTGCCGACGAAGGCCGGCGTATCGAAGGCGCCGATATCCATCTGGCGCCCGCGTGAAAAGTAGTCGGTCGAGCCGCGATGGAAGGTCTTGTCGGGGTCGGGCGTGAAGAAGAGCTTCGTCCGGCCGCTCGATGTCGCCTGCTCACCCAGTTCGTCGATGAGCCGCCGGTAATGGCCGGTGATGTTCTTGACGTAGGGCGCATCCTTGTAGCGCCCTTCGATCTTGAAACTGCATACGCCCGCCTCGATCAGCGCCTTCAGATTCGCGCTCTGGTTGTTGTCCTTCAGCGAGAGCACGTGCTTCTCGAAGGCGACCACCTGGCCACGCATGTCCTGCAAGGTGTAGGGCAGGCGGCAGACCTGCGAGCAGTCGCCGCGGTTGGCGCTGCGGCCGGTCTGGGCGTGGCTGATGTAGCACTGGCCCGAGTAGGCGACGCACAGCGCGCCATGGACGAAATGCTCGATGACGACGTCGGCCGGTACGGCAGCGCGTATCGCCTTGATCTCGTCGATCGCCAGTTCGCGCGCCAGGACGATCTGGGAGAAGCCGGCATCGGCCAGGAAGCGCGCTTTTTCCGGCGTGCGGATGTCGCATTGCGTGGAGGCGTGCAGGTCGATCGGCGGCAGGTCGAGTTCGAGCAGTCCCATGTCCTGCACGATCAGCGCATCGACGCCGGCATCCCAGCACTGATGGGCCAGCTGGCGCGCCGGCTCCAGCTCGTCGTCGTGCAGGATGGTGTTGAGCGTGACGTAGATGCGGGCGTGGAACCTGTGCGCGAACTCGACCAGTTCGGCGATCTCGGCAATCGAGTTGCCGGCCTTGTCGCGCGCCCCGAAGGCCGGGCCGCCGATGTACACCGCATCGGCGCCGTGCAGGATGGCCTCGCGGCCGATCCCGGCCGTCCTGGCCGGCGCAAGAAGCTCGATCACGGCTTTCTGGGTTTGCGGGGCGCGGCCGGTTTGTCGAATTTCGGTTTGTCGAACTTCGGTTTCGCCGGGGTCTTTCGCGGTGGCGGTGCGTCGGTGTCGAACGGGCGAATGTTGAGCGGCGTCTGTGTGACACGCGTCTTCTTCAGCGTCGCCAGCACGTCGGGCGGCAGTTCCGGCAGTTCGACGGTTGAGAATT
>JAEHDA010000005.1 GCA_016880655.1 Rhodocyclaceae bacterium | reverse complement strand
GGTCGCCGGGGTAGATATGGGGATGCCAGAATTGGCATGACGCGGTGACGAATCAAGAACGACGATGCCAAAAATGGCCGTACCGGTCCGTCGGCCACGGGCAGGCGGTCGAATCGTCGCCGGACCAGGCTCAGTCGTCCTGCTTATCGGCGAGATCGCGGAGTTTGCGAAACAGCGTTCGCTCGCTCAGCCCGAGGCGACGCGCCAGCGAGGCGCGATCGCCGTCGTGGTTCCGGAGTGCCCAGGCAAGGTAGTCGTATTCGTTCTGATCGAGCGTCAGCCAGCGCCGTCGAGGCTTGGCTTCCGCCGCCCCGGCATCGCCGGCCCCCGCCTCGTCGTCCATATCGACCAGGTGGCGCGGCTCGATCTCGTCGCCGTCGGCGAGCAGGCTGGCGCGTTCAAGCAGGTTCCTCAGTTCGCGGATGTTTCCCTCGAACGGCATGGCCGCCAGCGCGTCGAGGGCTGCCGGCGCAAGGCGCAGCGTGCGTTGCGGCGCCACCCGCGCGAGCAGCGACTCGACGAGCAGCGGCAGGTCTTCGGGGCGCTCCCGCAACGATGGCGTGCGGACGGGAAAGGTGTTGATGCGGAAGTACAAGTCGCGCCGAAAAGTCTCGGCCTTGACCATCGCCGCGAGATTCCGGTGCGTGGCGGAAGCGAGCCGGAAATCCGCGCGCAGCGTCTCTACGCCGCCAACGCGGCGATAGGTGCCGGTTTCCAGCAGCCGCAGCAGCTTGACCTGTAGCGACAGCGGCAGTTCGCCGATCTCGTCGAGAAACAGGGTGCCGCCGGAGGCCGCTTCCACCAGGCCCTGCTTGCGGTGCGTGGCGCCGGTAAAGGCACCTTTTTCATAGCCGAACAACTCGCTCTCGAACAGGGTCTCGGTAAGCCCGGAACAATCGACGGCAACGAACGGACCATCGGCCCGCGGGCTGGCTTCGTGGATTACCCGCGCGACCAGTTCCTTGCCGGTGCCGGTTTCGCCGAGCAGCATGACGGCCGCTTCGGAAGGGGCGACGCGCATCACCAGCGATAGCATGCGCGCGAATGCCGGCGAGCGTCCGACCAGGCCCTGCGCCGCGGGGCGTCCGCTCGCATGGCGGACCACGCGCATGGTTTCGACGAAATAACGGACGTGGCCGGTATCGTCCCTGACCGGCGTCGTTTCGACATCGACATGTTCTTCGCCCCGGGGGGTCTGATGCAGGTGCAGCACGCGCCGGGTCTTGCCGTCGGCCCGACTGCCTTGTAGCGGACAGGATTCGCCGGCCTGGTCGCATGGCACGGCGAAATGGTGCGAGACCTCGTAGCAGAGCCGGCCGATCACCGGACGACCGCCGCCGAATTCGCGCGTGTAGGCGACGTTCGCCGCGACGATGCGGTAGTCCGCATCCATGACGATCCGCGGTTCCGCCAGGCCGTCCAGGAAGGAAACGAGTTCGGGCAGGTTGCGGGCTGAGTGGTGGGCCATTCGATCTCCAGATGTCCGGGGTCGAATGCCACAAACGGCATTCACCTTCACCCAGCTACTGCCGCCATTATTGGCATTCGCGGTGCCGCGTGCAACAGTGCAATTCTCTGACCTTTATGAATCAGCAGGTTATGAGATTTCCACCAGGCATCGTGGCCGGCACGATTCTTGGGTCAGGAAAAAACCCGAGCAGGTGCGGAAGAGTCGTTCTTACCAGCGCAGTCCGGCGCATTTCCAGAAATCAGGGGGGAGCAATGTTGAAAGTAGTTACCGGGATCATCCTGGGGGTGGTTCTATCGCTGTCCGTCGTGTGGCAGATGGCCGGCAGCCTGATGTTCGAGGAGCGGGTGAGCCCGTTCACCGTCGAGGAAACCGTCGCGCGCATCCAGCAGAACATACAAGCCGCGGGTAACGGCTGGGCCTTGTTCGGCTTGCGCTACCCGGCGCGGCCGGTCGAGGCGGAAGGCGTGAGCGTCCTGCCGGTGATGGCCATCGAAGCGTGCAGCCCGAAATACTCAGGGCCGATCCTCAAGGACGACAAGGTCCGCTTCCTGTCGCTCCTGATGCCATGCAAGATTTCCGTCTACAAGAAGAGCGACGGCAAGGTCTACATCGGCACCATGAATGCCGGCCTGATCGGCAAGTTCTTCGGGCCGCTGGTGGCGGAGACGATGGAAGGCGTGATCGCCGACCAGAGAAAGTTCCTGGAATTCGACGCGACCAAACCGGCGCCCCCGCTGATCCTGCCCAAGGTGGGCGGCGAAGGTGGCGGTGGCGCAGCCGCTGCCGGCGGCTGCTAGGAGGGTGGCCGAGATGAACTGGAAAATTCTGGTGCGAGCCGCCGCGCTCGCGGCCGGCTTGGCGGCGTGCGGCGCGCAGGCGATGCCTTCTCTTGCCGACAAGCTGCCGAAGAGCGCCAAGGGCACCGCCGACCACGGCAAGTTCAAGGAGCTGCAGAAGGTCTTCAAGTCCGGCCCGGAGGTGACCAGGGCCTGCCTCGCCTGCCATACCGACGCGGCACGACAGGTGCAGCACACCAGGCATTGGACCTGGGAGGTGGTCGATCCGAAGACCGGCCAGAAGCTGGGCAAGAAAAACATCATCAACAACTTCTGCACCACCACCGTCTCGAACGAGAAGGACTGCATGGCCTGCCACGCAGGCTACGGCTGGCAGGACAAGGGCTTCGACTTCGCGCGCGAGGAAAGTGTCGACTGCCTGATCTGCCACGACAGCACGGGCACCTACCGCAAGCTGCCGGGCGATGCCGGGCACCCGGTCTACGAGCGCAAGGAATTCCCGGCCGGTTCGGGCAAGTTCGTCGAGGCGGTGGACCTCGCCAAGGTGGCGCAGAAGGTGGCGATGCCGAGCCGGGCCAACTGTGGTTCCTGCCACTTCTTCGGCGCGGGCGGCGACGGCACCAAGCACGGCGATCTCGACAGCAGCCTGAAGCAACCCGGCAAGCATCTCGACGTGCACATGGATGCCAAGGGCCTCAACTTCAGTTGCGTCGCCTGTCACAAGACCGTCGACCACCAGGTGTCGGGCAGCCGCTACGAATTCGCGGCCAGTCGCCACGGCCCGCCGACGCCGCGCGGCAAGTACGACGAAGAGCCGGCCTCGTGCCAGGCCTGCCACGGCGACAAGCCGCACCGCGAGAATCCGCTGCTCATGGATCGGCTGAACGTCCACACCGACAAACTGGCCTGCCAGACCTGCCACATTCCCGAGTACGCGCGCAACTCGATCGGCACCGAGAAGGTGTGGGACTGGTCGACCGCGACGACGATGGGGGCGGATGGCAAGCCTGCGGTGGTCAAGGACAGCGCCGGGCGCCGCGCCTTCGATTCGAAGAAGGGCAACTTCGCCTGGGATTCGTTCCTGACGCCGGAGTATCGCTGGTTCAACGGCAAGGTGAGCTTCAAGGTGATCGGCGACAAGATCGATCCGAGCGGCGTGGTCGAGATCAACCATCCCGAGGGCAGCGCAGTTGAACCGGCCGCACGCATCTGGCCGTTCAAGGTGCATCGCGGCAAGCAGGCCTACGATCCAGAGCTGAAGAACCTGCTGGTGGTGCATACGGCGGGCGAGGACCATACGGCGCTGTGGCACAACTTCGATTGGCCGAAGGCGATCGAGACCGGCATGCAGACCGCCGGACTGCCCTGGAGCGGCAAGTACGACTTCGTCGCCACCGAGATGAGCTGGCCGATCACGCACATGGTGGCGCCCAAGGGCGATGCTGTCGCCTGCGCCCAGTGTCACCAGGACGAGGGTCGCCTGAAGGGCATCGACGGCATCTATCTGCCCGGCCGCGACCGCAACGGCCTCATCGACACCATCGGCTGGATCGTGATGGCGCTCACGCTGCTCGGTGTGTTGATCCATGGTGGCGCGCGTGTTTGCGTGCTCTGCCGCAAACCCAGGAGTCCGCAATGAACACCACCCCCACCCGCCGGGGTTACATATTCCTCTACAAGCGCTACGAGCGTTTCTGGCACTGGTCGCAGGCTGCGCTGATCGTCTTCATGCTGATCACCGGCTTCGAGATCCACGGCAGCTACCGGATCTTTGGCTTCCAGCGCGCCGCCGACTACCACACCTATACGGCCTGGACCTTGCTGGTGCTCTGGGCCTTCACCATCTTCTGGCAGTTCACCACCGGCGAATGGAAGCAGTACATCCCGACGCTGGAAAAAGTCGGGGCGATGATCCGCTATTACATCTATGGCATTTTCACCAACGCGCCTCACCCCTTCCGCAAGACGACGGTCAAGAAGCACAATCCGCTGCAGCGCTTGGCCTACCTGGCACTGCTGTCGGCGGTATCACCGATTATCTGGGGCTCGGGGCTGTTCTATCTCTTCTACGCCTACTGGAAGAACTGGGGCATCGACGGCTGGCTAAGCCTGGAAGCCGTGGCGCTGACGCATACCGCCGGCGCCTTCATGATGCTGACGTTCTTCTTCGTGCATGTCTATCTGACGACCACCGGCCACACACCCTTCGCCCACATCAAAACCATGATTACCGGCTGGGAGGAAGAAGAGCGGCACTGACAGCCGGCGTGCTGCCACGGCTGACTTTGCTGGCAGTCAGCCGTGGCAGCCGCAGCCCTCATGATCACCGTGACCACCGTGGTCATGGTCCTCGGGCGACTTCACGGTACCGGCCAGGAAGTCCCGCACCGCCGCCTCCGGATCGGTTTCGCCCGTCGCCACTACGCGCACGCCACGCTGCGCCAGACGTTGCTTGAAGCCTTCGCCGGCACCGCCGGTAATCAGGACATCCATGTCGTAGAGCGGGTGCGCGGCCCGATTGTCGAAGCCGTGAATGGCGAGCTCCTTCGGCAGATCGAGACGGCCGACCAGATTGATCGAACTCGAGCCATCAACGTCGAAGACCAGAAAACGCCGAGCATGGCCCGCGTGTCCGGTTACCTCGCGGAAATTCTGACTGCTGATTGCGATACGCATTGTCTTGCCTTTCCTGGGCGTTACTTCCTCGCAAGACATTCATATCAAGAGTTGTGCCAGATTGCCACGTGGCGTCGGCACGCTTCTTGTTAGATGGTCGGGCACCCTCAACCCCAACCGAGAGAACAACATGAAACAAACCCTGCTTCAGGAAAAGTACCCCGTCTTCGTCGCCGAGGTCGGGAAGGGCGAGACGAGCTGCAAGAGCGTCGACGAGATCGTCGCCTACCTCAAGGACAAGATCGCCGGCAATCCCAAGGTCCAGTTCATCGGCGTCTTCGACCACTACGCGCATACCACGCGCATTCAGGGCGAGATCAACCCGGCCATCAACGCGGCGGTAGACGTGATCTTCTGCTTCGGCATCGCCTTGCCGAATCCGCAGGTACTGGCCGTGCGCCCACGCTCGATTGGCATCGCCGACATGGGCGACAAGTTCGTGGTCAGCTTCATGGAAGCGCCGATGAAGCCGGCCAACGACGCCATGGAAGCCTGGGTCAAGGGCCTGCGCAACGCCGGCTGAGGCCAGGTTGCCTGCTCGGCGTTCCGTCGATTCGTCGCCTCAAGGAAAGTCAGTCGTGGCGATACGCCGCCCGTGGCGCCTTTCGCCTTAACATAAGCAGCCAATAATTCTCCAATGCCATCATCCTTTCCCCAGGAACAGAAATGAGCGACTCACCTTCACGCGTCAAGAATTTCCCCATCTCCTGGTTCGCCATGATCATGGGCATGGCCGGCTTCACCATCGCCTGGGGCCGCGCCGAACACGTTCTTGGCCTTGGCTTTGCGCCGAGCCAGATTCTGTTGCCTGTGACCACCGTGCTGTTCGTGCTGCTGGCGGTGATCTACCTCGTCAAGATCGCACGGTATCCGCAGGACGCACTCGGAGAGATCAAACACCCGGTCAAGGTGGCGTTCGCGCCCACCATCTCGATCGCGCTGATCCTGCTCTCGATCGCCTTCCTGCACGATGCGCCGGAACTCTCGTTCTGGCTGTGGAGCGTCGGCTCGACGTTGCATCTGCTGGCGACGCTCTACGTGATGTCGTCGTGGATACACCACACGAAGTACGAGATCGCCCACCTGAACCCGGCGTGGTTCATTCCCGTGGTCGGCAACATCCTGGTGCCGATCGCCGGCGTGCAGCACGCCTCGCCGGAGATTTCCTGGTTCTTCTACGGCGTCGGCATCTTCTTCTGGCCGGTGCTGACCGCGATCATCTTCTATCGCCTGATTTTCCACGGCAGCCTGCCCGAGCGCCTGATGCCGACGCTGTTCATCTTCATCGCCCCGCCGGCCGTGGGCTTCATTTCGTACTACAACCTGATCGGTGGCATCGACGCCTTCGCCCGCATCCTCTACGGCATCGCGCTGTTCTTCACGCTGCTGCTGTTCGTGCAGGTAGCGCTGTTCGCCCGCCTGAAGTTCTTCCTGTCCTGGTGGGCCTATTCGTTCCCGATCGCCGCCATCACCATCGCCACGCTGGTGATGGCCAAGGAGACCGGGCTGGCGTTTTACGCCTGGCTGGGCACCGGCCTGCTCTTCATCCTGACGCTGGTGATTGCCATGCTGCTGACGCGTACGGCGCTGGCCGTGGCGCGGAGCGAGATCTGCGTCGAAGGGCACTAGCGCCCGGGAATGCAAACATCTGTGACGTTCCGCGCCGACACCCGGCAGCGCAGCGTCATATCGTGCAGAATGCATGCTGGCGGTCGGTATCCGCCAGCTTCCTCCCGGCCTCGCCGGGTCGGGTCAATCAGCACAGGAGCACCAACATGAGCATGGGCAACAGCAATTCGGGCAAGAGCGACGACATGCCCGATTTCTCCGACGTCGCCGGCGGCGCTTCCAGCACCGCTGCATCCCAGGCCGCTTTCAAGACCTACACCATCGTTTCGGGTGACTCGCTGTCGAAGATCGCCAAGCGCGAATACGGCAATGCCGGCGCGTGGAAGAAGATCTTCGAAGCCAACAAGGACGCGATCAAGGATCCGGACAAGATCTTCCCCGGCCAGAAGATCAAGATCCCGCTCTGAACCCGCCATTCTTTCGAAAGGGCATCGCCATGAAATTCGCTTCGCAACTTCCGGTTCTGTTCGCCGCCGTCCTCACGCTTGCCGCCTGCGGCAAGAAGGAAGCTCCCCCGGTCACGCCTCCCGCGCCTGCGCCCGTCGCCGTGGCGCCCGCACCCGATCTCGTGAACGTTCCGGTGTCGGTCAAGCAGGTCGTGCTCGCCAACCAGATCGGCGCCGACAAGAAGGCCGTCGCACCGGCCACCAGCTTCGCGCCGGCCGATACGCTCTATGCGGTGGTCGAGACCATCGGCAGCGGCAAGGCGTCGGTGAAGGCGCTATGGACGTTCCACAAGGGCGACAAGACCGCCCAGGTCAATGAGACCACGCAGGAGCTGACGCTGGCCGGCCCGACCACCAGCGAGTTCCACATCAGCAAGCCGGGCGGCTGGCCGGCGGGCGACTATCAGGTAGAAGTGTTCCTGAACGGTACCTCGGTCGGCGCACAGAAGTTTGCCGTGAAGTGAGCCGCGGGGGCCGCAGCCCGACTATTTCGCTGCGGCCTTCTTGACGACCTTGCGCGCCGGCTTCGCAGCCGGCGTTTTCTTTTCAGGCGGCGTATCGCCACGGCTGACTTTTGCGGCGGCTTTCGGCTCGGCCGTCTTTGCGTCCTCCTTGGGCGCCGATTTCGGCACTTTCGGCGCACGCGGCTCGAATTCGAAGCCGACCTTGCCGTCGGCGCCGCGCGTGAGGTAGGCGGAGAACTTCTTCTTGGTGCGGTTGGAGACGAAGCCCTTCAGCAGGCTGGTCTTGCCCGTTCCCAGCAGCCTGGCCATTTCGTCGCGCGAGACTTCCTGTTGCAGGATGATCTTGCCCGAGCGGAAATCGCAGGACTTCGCCGCGCCCACGGCCTTTTCGCACACATAGGCCATGCCGTGCTCGAAGATGCGCGACTGGCACTTCGGGCATTGGCCGAGCGGCTCCTGGCCCGAGAAATCGACCTCCTCGCCCTCGCCTTCGCCGCCGCCGTTGCCGAAGTCGAACTCCGGCATCTGTTCGTCGTTCAGCTTGATCATGGCCGCGAACGGGCGGCCCATCTTGCTGCGGAAACCCTGCACCGGGCCGATGACGCGCTTCTCCAGCAACTCCTCGATCTCTTCCGGCTCCCACTGGCGACTCGCGACCACCTTCCAGAGCTTGTAGTCGCACTTCTCGCACTCGAAGCGCTTGTAGGTTTCGCGGATCACGCCGCCGCAACGCGGGCAGGGCGCCTTCAGGCTGCCGAACGTGCCCTCGGGCAGTTCGCCCTTCTTGATGCGGTCGACCATCACCTGAGTCTGCTCGACGATGTGGCCCATGAACTCGTCGCGCTTGAGGCGCCCGTGTTCCATTTCCTTGAGCTTCCACTCCCACATGCCGGTCAGTTCCGGCGAGCGGATTTCGTCGACGCCGAGCTTTTCCAGGGCGAACAGCAGCGAGAACGCCTTGGCGGTCGGCTGTAGCTCGCGGCCGTTGCGATGCACGTACTCTTCGAAAATCAGGCCTTCGATGATCGCCGCACGTGTGGCCGGCGTGCCCAGGCCGCGCTCGGACATCGCCTCGCGCAGTTCCTCGTCCTCGACCAGTTTGCCCGCGCCTTCCATGGCCGAGAGCAGCGTCGCTTCGTTGAAGCGCGGCGGCGGCTGCGTCGCCTTCGACTTTACGTCCACGTCGTTGGCCCAGACGCGCTCCTTGGGCTGGATCGGCGGCAGGTTCGGGTTCTCGTCCTCTTCCTGCGCTTCCTTGCCATAAACGGCGAGCCAGCCGGCGGTGACCAGCACCTTGCCCTCGGTCTTGAAGGCTTCCTTCTCGACGCGGGTGATGCGCGTGGTGACGTTGTACTCGGCGGCCGGGTGGAAGATGGCCAGGAAGCGCTTCACCACCAGGTCGTAGAGCTTTTGCTCGGGTTCGGAGAGGTGCTTCGGGATTGTGCCGGTCGGGATGATCGCGAAGTGGTCGCTGATCTTGGCGTTGTTGAAGATGCGCTTGTTCGGATGCACCCAGCCCGAGGTCAGGATGTGGCGGGCGTGCGGCGCGTAGGGCGTTTCTTCCAGCGCGGCCAGGGTCTCCTTGACCGTGGCCAGGTAGTCTTCGGGCAGGCAGCGGGCGTCGGTTCTCGGATAGGTCAGCGCCTTGTGCTTTTCATAGAGCGCTTGTGCCAGGCCGAGGGTATTGCGTGCCGAGAAGCCGAAGCGGCCGTTGGCTTCGCGTTGCAATGAAGTGAGGTCGAACAGCAGCGGCGACAGTTCGGTCTTGGGTTTGCTCTCGTCGGTGACATCGCCGTGCTTGCCGAGGCACTTGGTGCGCAGGGCGTCGGCCTTGGACTTCTCCCACAGCCGCTCGGCCTTGGCGTGCTCATCCTCGCCCTTCTTGAACTTTTCGTCGAACCAGCGGCCGCGGTAGGTGCCGGCCACGGCCTTGAACTCGGCCTCGACCTCCCAGTAATCGCGCGAGACGAATTCCTTGATGCGCCGTTCGCG
>JAEHDA010000279.1 GCA_016880655.1 Rhodocyclaceae bacterium | reverse complement strand
TCGTGTTGCTCCAGTATCCGCTCTGGCTGGGCAAGGGCGGCTGGCTGCGGGTCTGGGACATGGACCGGCAGCTCAGCGCGCAGCGCGAGGTCAATCAGAAGCTGGAGACCCGCAACGCCGGGCTCGACGCCGAAGTACGCGACCTCAAGACCGGCTTCGACGCCATCGAGGAACGGGCGCGTTACGAACTGGGCCTCGTCAAGCAGGGCGAGGTCTTCGTCCAGGTACCGCAGAAGCAGCCCTGATCAGTCGAGCCGCGTCAGCCCTTCGCGGTAGTGCTGCATGTGTTCCAGGTAATGATGCGTGCCATCGCGGATGCGGGCGACGTCGTCATCGTTCAGTTCCATCACGACCCGTCCCGGTGAGCCGATCACCAGCGAACGATCCGGTATCTTCTTGCCTTCGGGAATCAGGCTGCCCGCGCCGATCAGGCATTCGCGGCCGATCACTGCGTGGTTGAGGACGATGGCGCCGATGCCGATCAGGCTGCCTTCACCGACCGTGCAGCCGTGCAGCATCGCCATGTGGCCGACGGTGACGTTGGCGCCGATCGCGAGTGGAACGCCGATGTCGGTATGCAGCACCGAGCCGTCCTGGATGTTGGTGTTCTCGCCGATGCTGATCGGATCGTTGTCGCCGCGCAGGACAGCATTCCACCAGATGCTGACGTTCCTGGCCAGGCGCACGTCGCCGATCACCGTGGCGTTGGGCGCAATCCAGACGGGATCGGCGAGTTGCGGGCGCCTGGCGCCGAGTGCGTAGACGGGCATGGGGTGGTTCCTTGCGGTTGCGTCGAAAGTCAGTCGTGGCACTACGCCTGCTCGGGTGCAAGGCCGGCGCCATGGCCGGCGATGACCTTGTCGGCGAACTCGCGCAGGAAGTGCATCGGCTTGGTGCTGTGAAACCGGTCGACCTCCTCACCGTGGCTATAGGCGATCACGGTCGGAAAGCCGCGTACCTGGTGGCGGCCGGCGATGCGCATGTTCTCGTCGGCATCCACGCGCGCCAGTTCGAAACGGCCGCCGTATTCGCGAACCAGTTTTTCCAGCAGCGGCGCCAGCACCAGACAGGGGCTGCACCACTCGGCGCCAATGTCGACCAGCACGGGGACGTCATGCGAGCGGGCGACGACGCGCTCGTCGAAGTTCGCTTCCTCGACATCGTAGGCATGGGCAGGTTGATCGGGATGCAGGGCGTGATGTAGGTGCATGGTCGGAGTCAGGAAATCGCGCGCATGAATTCGCGCCGGAATTGATCGGATGTCTCGAGGTCGCCCGTGAAGGCCTGGGTGACGACGCGTTCATCGCCGCGCCGGTCTTCGCCGAGCAGCAGGCAGAGCTGCTCGGCCTCGATCACGCAGGCGGCGCCGCGCGCCTTGCCGTGGGTCATCAGCGCCTCGGCGATGTCGCGCGTCATCCATTCCTGGTAGGTGAAGCGATGGCCGATGGCGTCGACCAGCCGGGCGACGCGGCCGAAGCCGTGCAGCCGTCCGCCGGGCAGGTAGGCAACGTGCGCCACGCCGCGGAACGGCACCAGGTGGTGAGGGCAGACGCCGTGGATGGCGATGCCGCGAATCACCACCATGTCCGAGCGCTCGTCGGCGAAGCCGTCGCCGAGCGCTTCGGCCGGGTCGATGTCGTAGCCGCCCAGCAGGCGCTTCTGCCACAGGTCGCGCACGCGCTGCGCCGTTTTGCCCGTATGCACCGTGTCGCTGGCGACACCGCAGGCGTGCAGCAGATCGGTGATGGCGCGCTCGAAGGCCGCGGCATCGAAGCGTCCCTGGCGGGGGATGCCGATGCCGGTGGCGGATTTGCCGGAAGGTTCGTGGTCGTCCATGGCGCTGCCTCGATGCTGGCGAGATCGCCATGATACCTGCCGCGGCTCCGGTACACTGCCCGCATGGCCCTCAAATCCACCATCTTCAAGGCGAACCTGAATGTCGCCGATCTCGATCGCTGCTACTACGGCGACCATGCGCTGACGCTGGCGCGCCATCCGTCCGAAACCGACGAACGCATGATGGTGCGCCTGCTTGCCTTCGCGCTGTTCGCCGACGAGCGGCTGGAGTTCGGCAAGGGCCTGTCGACCACCGACGAGCCGGCCTTGTGGCTCAAGGAATACAGCGGCGAGATCCGGCTCTGGATCGAGGTCGGCCTGCCGGACGAGCGTTCGATCCGGCGCGCCGCCGGGCGCGCTGAACAGGTGGTCGTCCTGGCCTACGGCGGCCGGGCGATGGACGCATGGTGGGCTAAGGAAGGCGCCGGTTTGATGAAGCTCGGCAACCTGCGCGTGCTGGCGATCGCCGAAGACCAGTCGGCGGCACTGGCGGCGCTGGCCGAGCGCGGCATGCAGCTGCAATGCACGATCCAGGAAAGTCAGGCGTGGTGGCACGCCGGTGAAAGCACGCTGCTGATCGAACCGCGCGCGCTCTGCGGCTAGGCGGAGTTCAGTCGAGCACCAGCACGCCGCGCTTGAGGCCGGAATCGTCCGGGTGCGGCGACAGCACGAAGCCGAGGTTGGTGACGAAGCGCAGCATGCGCGTGTTCTCGGCCAGGAAATCGCCGTTCATGTACTTGAGGCCGCTGGTGCGCGCCGCGTCGATCAGCACGCCCATCAGGCGGCGCGCCACGCCCTTGCCCTGCCAGTCGTCCGAGACGACGATGGCGAACTCGCAAGACTCGCCGTCCGGGTTGGTGGCGTAGCGGGCGACGCCGATTTCCTTGTCCTTGCCGTCCACCTCGACGATGGCAATGAAGGCCATCTCGCGGTCGTAGTCGATCTGCGTCAGACGGATCAGTTGCGACAGCGACAGTTCGCGGATGGTGTTCATGAACCGGAAGTACTTGGTTTCCGGCGACAGCGCCTGGACGAACTCCTGCTCGATGTCGGCATCCTCGGGCTTGATCGGCCGGATCCTCACCGTCAGGCCGTCGTTGGTCTGGTAGCTGATGGCCAGATGCGACGGATACGGGTGGATCGCCATGTGGTCGTAGCGCGCCGCCGTCAGCGGCAGGTTCTCGATGGCGATGCTGGCATCCACCGCCACGGCGCCGTTCTCGTCGACGATCAGCGGGTTGATGTCGAGCTCCGAGATCCACGGCAGCTCGCAGACCATTTCCGAAACGCGCAGCAGCACCGATTCCAGCGCTTCCATGCTTACCGGCGGCATGTTGCGGAAGGCGCCGAGCTTGGCCGACGTGTGCGTCGAGGCGAGCATGTCGGAGACCAGGAAGGGGTTCAGCGGCGGTAGCGCGACGGCGCGGTCCTTGCCGGTCGCCTCGATGTCCACGCCGCCCGGGCCGAACAGGATGGTGGGCCCGAACACCTGGTCGCGCGTCATGCCGACCATCAGCTCGCGGCCGTTGGCCTTCTGGATCATCGGTTCGATGGCGACGCCGTGGATGATGGCGTCGGGGCGATTCTTGCGCACCTCGTCGACGATCTCGTTGTAGGAATCGCGCACGGCGGCGAGTGAATTGAGGTTCAGGCGCACGCCGCCCGAGTCGGACTTGTGGGTGATCTGCGGCGAGTCGATCTTCATCACGATCGGCAGGCCGATCTCTTCGGCCAGTACCATCGCCTCGGAAGGCGAGCGGGCGACCACGGTCTGCGCGATGGGGATGCGGAAGGCCGCCAGCAGCGCCTTCGACTCCATCTCGTTGAGCAGCTTGCGGCCTTCGGCGAGCGCGGTTTCGATCACCAGCCGCGCGGATTCGAGGCGCGGCGCCACCTGGTCGGAGATGGAGGCCGGCGTTTCCATCAGCAGGCGCTGGTTGCGGTAGTACGCCGAGATGTGCGAGAACAGTTCCACCGCCGGCTCGGGCGTGCGGAACGTCGGGATGCCGGCGCCCTTGAACAGCAGGCGTGCCTCGCGCACCTGCTCCTCGCCCATCCAGCAAGTCACCACGGGCTTGTCGGTCTTGCGCGCCGTCTCGATCACCAGGCGCGCGGCCTGGGTCGGGTCGGTCATCGCCTGCGGCGTCAGGATCACCATGACGCCGTCGATCCGGTCGTCGTCGAGGCAGATCTGCAAGGCGGCCGCATAGCGGGCCGGATCGGCGTCGCCGATGATGTCGACCGGATTGGCCTTCGACCAGTGGGCCGGCAGCACCTCGTCCAGTTTCGCGATGGTCGCGTCGGATGGCGTGGCCAGGG
>JAEHDA010000004.1 GCA_016880655.1 Rhodocyclaceae bacterium | reverse complement strand
GCGCATACATGACGCGGCGATGACCGCCCATGGTGCGATTGCCTTCCTGGGGCACGTCATTGACGTCCACTACACAGATTCCATGAAGATGAAGCCGCTCGAGAAACGTCCGCTTTCGGGGATGTACATCAACAGCTTGTGGCCCTTCTCGATGCGGCCGGAACGGACCAGCTCGTCGAGCATGATGTAAGGCGACGCCGAGCCGGTATTGCCCTTCTCGGTCAGGTTGGTGAACCAGCGCTCGGGCGGTATGTCGAGGCCGGCTTCGACCACCCCCGCCGCCACCGGCGCGGCGAAATAGTTGGACGAATAGTGCGGCAGGAACCAGTCGATCCGCTGCTTCGCCAGGTCGTATTTGCGCACCAGTTCGCGCAACGGCTCGGTCAGCGTGACGCGCACGACATGCTCGTTGAGGAGCTTGACGTCCTGCTTCACCGCGAACACCGAACGATCCAGCCACTCCCTGGACGTGAAATGCTGCCAGCCCGTCAGGGTACCGTCGGCGTTCTTCTCGGCTCCGGAATACATGCACGCAGACAGTTCATTCGCGGCCGACGTCATTTCCACCCACTCGACCTTCAGATTCAGCGCGCCACGCGGTTCGTCTTCCAGCAGGACGGCGCCAGCGCCATCCGAGAGCATCCAGCGCAGGAAGTCCTTCTCGAAGGCGATCTCGGGCCGCTCGGCCAGGTCATTCACCTTGTGGTCGACCTCGGCGTCGAAGTTCGCGGCATGCATCGCGGCGGAGGCCAGTTCGGAGGCGACCGCCACCGAACGACGGGCCTCACCGGCACGCACGGCCAGCCATGCGTACTTGAATGCGGCGGCGCCCGCGACGCAAACGCCCGACAGCGTCACTACCTCGAGCCCGGGCCAGCCCAGTTCGCCATGCACCATGACGCCGTGACCGGGCATCAACTGGTCAGGGCGCGAAGTCCCCGCCGCCAGACAATCCACCGGCCCGACCTCGCCCAGCGCACGCACCGCTGCGGCGGCGAGCTGGGCGTTCGTCATCACGAACTTGCCGGTCGCGCGATCGATCGCATAGTGGCGCCGCTGAATGCCGTTGTTGCGCAGGACCATGCGCCGCGCACGCGACGGGCGACCACCGACCATGCCGAGCACGGACTCCATCTCGTCGTTGCCAACCGGCTCGAGCGGCAGGAAGGATGCCGTGCGCGTCAGGAAGACATCATTGGCCATACAAGGACATCCTTTCCCGGCCGGAGCCCGAGGGCGCTTCGTATCTTTGCTTGAGCGCAGCGAAGCGGCCCCGCATGAAAGGACGCAACAAGGCCTGGATCAACAGGCTGATCGGCACGACAGTCAATATCATCGCTATCAGGAAAGTGACATACAACATCAGGAAGGGAACGCGGCGCGCCTGCCCGGGCTCGCCAACCGCGCGCAGCAACTTGCCCCAGACGAAGAAGCTGCGCGTGGCTACCTTTTCGCTGAACAGAAGATGCGGATCCGCGTTCACCGCACCCAGACCGGCCAGTAGCGGCGCCGTACCGCGCTCGCGGCCTTCGCGCAAGGCATCGCGCAAGGCCAGGCCGAAGCGACGCGCCGCGGCGATGCTCGCCTCGTCCACGCCGGCCGGCGGAGCACCGGGCACGAGGTCGCGCTTGCCGGTCAGCAGCCACAACGGCGTGGTGACCAGCGTGACCATCGTCGGACTGGGATCGACCAGCACGACATTGTCGACCAGGCGTGCGCCGCAAGCCTCGATCATCTGGTGCATCTTGTCCTGCGCCAGCATCCACATGTTGCGGCAGGCGATCACCGTGACGACGGGTTTGCCGGCCAGCAGCCTCTTCGCGACTTCGCACTTCAGGAAGCCGGTGATCGGCTGCGACGGCGCCAGGAACCATACCTGGTACGGCAGGATCACCAGGTCGAAATCCTCGCTGCCGTCCAGCGACAACGGAGCCATCGGCGGCGGCACCATGTGCGCGGATTCGGGAAAGGCATCGAGGAAGCGGAAGAACTTCCATGGGTAGGGGAAGGGCTTCACCGGCCGCAATGGTTCGACATGCACCTCGATGGCGGCATCCTGGCGCAGGGGCTCGATGATGCGATCCATCAGCCGGGTCAGTTGCCCGGTCTGCGAATAGGAAAGCACCAGGACCCTCTTCACGGACCTCGGCGACGACTCGACGGTGTTCAATTCAGCCACAAGGGAAGTAGCGCGCGCAAGGCGCAAGGTGGTGGATTTTACAGGCCAATCCGCTCTGTTACCAAGCCGTGACTAGTCCGAACGGCGCATCCGCAGCCATTCGGTCGCACCGCCATCGGCATCATCGACCCAGCCCACCAACGCGCCACCGGCGCCCGCTTGGGCTTCCGCCAGCGCCCGAGCCTCGGCAAGGCTGGCACCGGCGAGGAAGCAGGCATTGCCCGGAAAATCCAGCCGGGCCGCCAGCAAGGCCAGCAACTGGCTGGGCTGGGTCTGGAGGAAGGCTACCGGCATGGGCAGGTCGTCCCTCATCTGGTCGAGGGCGGCCCTGGTCGCGACATGGGTACCGCCCCGGGATGCCAGCATCAGCACGGCGTCCCGCGGCAGCGTCGCTTCGCCGTCATCGGCCATGCAGCGCAGCGCACCGTACAGGCCGAGTTCCGCCCACGCACCGATGCGACGCGGCTTCTCGCCCAGCATCTGCGCCAGCCGTGCGCGCCAGTCGGCAGCCGGCGGCTCGACGCAGCGGCC
The DNA here is from genome assembly GCA_016880655.1 of Rhodocyclaceae bacterium. Taxonomy (GTDB): domain Bacteria; phylum Pseudomonadota; class Gammaproteobacteria; order Burkholderiales; family Rhodocyclaceae; genus Fen-999. The sequence goes on along the minus strand of JAEHDA010000004.1, from coordinate 10,322 downwards.
GGTGATAATCAGATCGCTCATGTCCGCTCCAGCGCCACGGCGGCATGACTGCCGCCAAATCCCAGAATCGTCGCCAGCAGGCGCCGGACCGCGGGCGGCTTGACCGCCAGCGCCACGCCGAGTTCCGGATCGACGGCATCCGCCGCCACCGGCCATGCGCCGTTCTCCAGGCAGGCAGTCAGCAAGGCGATCTCTGCGGCACCCGACGCGCCCATGGTGTGGCCGATGGTCGCCTTGAGCGAAACCAGCGGCGGCACGGGCTCGAAGGCCGCCCGCAAAGCCCGCGCTTCCGCCAGATCGTTGCCTGGACTGCCCGCGGCCTGCACCTTGACCAGATCAATCTGGTCCGCGCCGAGACCGCTTGCCGCCAGCGTCCGGGCGAACATGGCGTTGAGCGCCGATTCGGAAGCGCCGGTGGGGTTGGCGCCGTCCACGACATTGGCGCCGCCCAGCAGCCGCCATGCCGAATCGCCGTGCGCAGCGAGGCGTATCGCCGCGACTGACTCTCCGAGCACCAGGCCGTCGCGATGGGCACCGAACGGTTTGCTGCCCGTCCGGGAGAGCAGCTGCAAGGCGGCGAAGCCGCCCATGGTCAGCCGGTTCTCCAGTTCGATGCCCAGCACCAGCGCCTCGTCGACGCTACCGGCGCGCAGCACTGCCTGCGCCGCGATCAGTGCATTCAGGCTCGACGTGCAGGCCGTGCTGACCGCATATACCGGCCCGGCCCAATCCAGCCAGCCGGCCACGGCGTCAACGAACCGGCGGTAGTCGCCGACCGCCGCACCTTTGACGCCCGCTTCCACCGCGCCGACATCGAACGAGGAGGTGGCGACGAACAGGGCGCCGCGGCAGCGCGGCTGTGCGCCGGCCTCGGCGGCAACGCGGGTCGCCAGCGCGCGGGCGCGCTCGTACCAGTCCCGGCCCTCGAACGGAATTGCGAAGTACGGAAACTCGCCGCCCAAGCCGCCGGGCAGCCGGCGCGATCCGGCCGGACGGCCGCCGGCACGCAGCGTCGCCACGCACTCGGCTGCGTCGAGGCCGAGCGCACAGGCCAGGCCACGGCCGACGATGGGCGCGGCGTTCATGCGCTCATGCGGGCGAGCAAGTGTCCGGACAGCGTCGTCAGCGACGCGAGGGCGCGGCGTGTTTCCTTGCTGTCGGGCATGCGCACGCCATACTTCTTCTGGATCGCCATCGAGATCTGTAGCGCGTCGAGCGAATCGAGGCCGAGGCGCGAACCGTCACCGAACAAGGGCTCGTCGTCGCGCAGCCCGCCGGCCGGCTCGACCTTGTCCACCGCGTCGAGAACGTAGGCCTTGAGCTCCGCCCGGAATACCGCGTCGTTATAGTCCATTGCGTCCATTGTCCATCCTGTCGAACGAAAGGCCGCGGCGCGCGATTTCCGCCTCGATCTCGGCCATAGCCGGCGGTACCTGCTCGGGCTGCCCGCGCACACCCAGTTCGACGTGGCGGCGTTTGGTTTCGGTACCGACCGAAGGCAGGCTGAAGACGGTCAACCCCGGATAGTCGCGCTCGATCCGCTCCATCAGGTCGACCAGCAGCCCTTCGATGCCTTCCCAGACGATGATGGCTGCCTCGGCTTCCGCAACGGCGTTGAAGCGATCCCGATAGCAGGTGTCGAGCACCCACTCGACCATCGGCCAGGCCATTTCGGGAAAACCCGGCACGAAATGGTGGTTCGCGTACGAGAACCCGGGAATGCCGTTGAACGGATTCGGGATGATGCGGCTGCCGGCCGGGAAGTCGCCCATTTCCAGCATGGCCGGCAGGACCGGTCGATCCAGCGAGGCGAGCCGCGCGCGGATCTTCTCTTCCGCCTCCGGATGCAGCACGAGCGGCACGCCGGCTGCTGCCGCGGCGGCCTGGCGCGTATGGTCGTCGGGCGTGGCGCCGATGCCGCCGAAGCTGAACACCACGTCGTCGCTCGCCAGCGAGCGCTGCAACGCCTGGACCAGGCGCGGCCGGTTGTCGCCCATATAGAGCACCCAGTCGAGGTGCAGGCCCCGCACGGCGAGGATCTCGCGCAGCTTCTCGAAGTGCTTGTCCTGCCGCTTGCCGCGGATGATCTCGTCGCCGATGATCAGTGCCCCGATACCCATACGCCCTCCTTCGCGCGAAGCCCGCGCAACGCCGACAGGCCCAGGTGCGTGAACAGCAGCGCCGCGAACGCGGGCGCCAGCAGGTTCACGAATGGGATGTGCGCCGCCAGTGCCGACGCGATGCCCGCGAGGCGGAAGCGCCCACGCGCCTGCCCGATCAGCTTGGTCCGCTCGTCGGCGGTCGCATGCTCGGCGAGCACGTCGTAGCGGAAAGTGCGCTGGTTGAGCCATGCGCTCCACAAGAGCGGCAGCACCAGCAAGCCGCCCGGCACCAACAGCAGCGGCAGGGTCGCCAACCAGCCGACGACGAACACGGTGCTCGCGGCCAGCGTGTTGCCCAGACTGCCCCAGAAGGCCGTGGCGGCGGAGCCGTAACGCGTCACGTCCGGATAGTCGCGCCGCCCGACGATGGCCATCATGCGCGGCAACGCCACCACCGCCACCAGCAGCAGCGCGGTGGCGTAGATCAGCGGCGCGAAGGCCAGCGCCAGCACCACGTGCACGAGGTAGGGCCCCAGCCAGGCCAGCCACGACCAGTCCGGCAATTCGGCCAGCAGCCAGGCGCCCAGCGGCATCCACACCGCCCAGGCGACGGCGGCCCAGGCGACGAAGGCCAGCAGCGGCGGCCACAGGGCATGCCAGAGGATGTCGCGACGGCCAAGGTCCCGCGTGGCGCGGAACCCAGCAGCGATCACTTCGGGAAAATCATGCACGCGCTCTTCCTTCCCACATTTTTTGCAGCCGCTTCACCGATACTGGCGACGGCGTCTTCAGCTCCTGGGCGAACAGCGCCACGCGCAATTCCTCCAGCAACCAGCGGAATTCTTCCAGAAACGGATCGACCACGCCGGATTTCGCCATCGCATTCCGCTCGCGCTCCCACGGCCGGCCCAGACTCTGCCAGTCGGCCATCCATTTGGCATCGCGCGCGGCGTCGACCCGCGCCTTGTCCAGCCGCATGGCGGCGGCCTTGAGGTAGCGCGGAAAATGCGCCAGCCGCTCGTAGGGCACGGCGACGATGAAGTTCTTCGCCAGCAGCGCCGCCACCTGCGCGCCGATGTCGGCACAGGCCGGCGGGAACGCCTTCTGCATGCCCGCCAGCTTCTTCTGCAAGGCCGCGTGCTCGGTCAGGATCGTCCCGACCAGCCGGCCGACTTCCTGCGCCACCAGCACCACCCTACCCTTGGCCGTCGCCACCCGCGCATCGAATTCCTGGTCGCTTGCCGGCAGCGGCTGGACAAGACAGGTACGATCCAGCGTCGCGGCGACGATCTGTTCCTTGAGCTCGTTCTCCGAGCCCAGCGTCATGAACAGCATGCCCAGTTCGCGCGGCAGGTTCTTGTCGACGAACTTCAGTTGTTCCTTTAGGGCAGCCGCGAAGCGGTCGCGAATGTCGAAGCGTTCCAGCGCCGCCGCCTTTTCCTCCGAAGGCTCGGCGAAGTCGCCGTACTCGGCGCGCAGCTCGGCGAGGTTGCGCGACATCGCCAGCGTGCCGCCATGTTCGTCGAGCAGGCGAAAGCTCATCGAAAGATGCGGCCGCAACTCGCCGGGCCGGAAGGCGTCGAGCGGCAACTTGAGGGCGATCTTCTCCTCCACGGCGCGCGTCAGCGCCTTGACCAGCGACTCGTCATGGTCGTGCTCGGCGTCGCTGAATTCTTCGGCGAAAGCGTCGAGCGGCTGCACGCGGTGGCGATACTTCTGCGGCAGCGTCTTGAGCAGAGCGACGACCTTCTCCTTCAGCAGTCCCGGCACCAGCCACTCGCAGCGCGTCGCCGGCAGGCGGTTGAGCGTCGTCAGCGGCAGCGACAGCGTCACGCCGTCGTCGGCCGCGCCCGGGTCGTGCTTATAGGCGTATTGCCACGACTGACTTTTGTGCTCCATCGTCGGCGGAAAGGCATCGGTGGTGATGCCCGCCGCCTCGTGGCGCATGAGTTGTTCCCTTTCGAGGAACAGCAGCTTCGGTTCCGTGGCCTCGGCCTCGCGCCGCCACTTGTCGAAGGCGGCCAGGGTGGTGATGTCGGCCGGCACCTTGTCGTCGAAGATGGCGTGGATCAGTTCCTCATCGACCAGCACGTCGGGCCGGCGTGACTTGTGTTCCATGTGCTCGATGTCGCGCGCCAGCTTCTGGTTGTGCTGGAGGAAGCGCCATTTCTTCAGCCAGTCCTCGTTCACTTCGCCGAGCACCAGCGCGTGGCGGATCAGCAGTTCCCGCGACAGTGTCGGGTCCATCGGGCCATAGTGCACACGCCGCTTGGCGTGGATCAGTAGGCCATGCAGCGTAACGCGCTCCCAGGCGACGACCTGCCCCGGCCCTTTCTCCCAATGCGGCTCGAAGACGTGCTTGCGGATCAGGTGCGCGCCGACCTCTTCCAGCCACTCGGGCTGGATCTGCGCGATGCAGCGTGCGAACAGGCGCGAGGTCTCCACCAGTTCCGCGGCGACGATCCAGCGGCCGGCTTTCTTCACCAGCGTCGAGCCGGGATGGATGAAGAACTTGATGCCGCGCGCGCCGAGATAGTTGCGATCCTCCTCGTTGCGCAGGCCGATGTGGCCGAGCAGCCCGGTCAGCAGCGCCTTGTGGATCGCCTCGTAGCTCGCCGGCAACTGGTTCTCCTGCCACTCGTGCTCGGTGCACAGCGTGTGCAACTGGCCATGCACGTCGCGCCATTCGCGCAGGCGCAACCAGGACAGGAATTCGCGGCGGCACCAGGCGCGCTGCTTGTTGGTCGATTCGTGCTTCCAGACTTCATCGGCCGCCGTCCACATCTTGAGGTAGGACAGGAACTCCGAGCGCTCGTCCTTCCACTTCGAATGCGCCTGATCGGCCGCCCCCGCCTGCTCCTGCGGCCGGTCGCGCGGGTCCTGCACCGACAGCGCCGACGCAATGACCAGCATCTCCTTGAGGCAGCCGTATTGCCGCGCGGCGAGGATCATGCGGCCGATCTTGGGGTCGAGCGGCAGCTTGGCCAGTTCCTGCCCGACCGGCGTCAGCTCCTTGCTACGAAACTCGCCGGGCCGCCCCAAGAGTTTCGGCCCCCCGGGGGGAGAACCGAGCGAAGCGAGGTTTTCGGGGGGGGCTGATATTTCGTCGATGGCGCCCAGTTCAGCCAGCAGTTGATAGCCGTCGGCGATCATGCGCGGCAACGGCGCTTCCAGGAAGGGGAAGTCGTCGACGTCGCCCAAATGCAGCGACTTCATGCGCAGGATCACGCCCGCCAGCGAAGAGCGCAGGATCTCCGGCTCGGTGTAGGGCGCGCGCTTGTCGAAGTCCTCTTCCGAATAGAGCCGGAAGCAGATGCCCGCCGCGACCCGGCCGCAGCGACCGGCGCGCTGCTTCGCGGCCGCCTGCGAAATGGCCTCGACCTGCAACTGCTCGACCTTGTTGCGGTGGCTGTAGCGCTTGACGCGCGCCACCCCGGTGTCGATCACATAGCGGATGCCCGGCACGGTCAGCGAGGTCTCGGCGACGTTGGTGGCGAGGATCACGCGCCGCCCCTGGTGCGACGCGAACACGCGCGCCTGCTCCTGCGCCGACTGGCGCGCGAACAGCGGCAGGATCTCCAGCCCCGGCGGATGATGTTTCCGCAGTGCCTCCGCCGCTTCGCGGATTTCGCGCTCGCCGGGCAGGAACACCAGCACGTCGCCCGGCCCCTCGCGATGCGCCTCGCCCACCGCGTCGACGATGGCCGTGTTCATGTCGGCGTCGCGATCCTCGTCGAACGGACGCCAGCGCGTCTCGATCGGAAACAGCCGGCCCGAGACTTCGATCACCGGCGCACCGCCGAAGTGCTTGCTGAAGCGCTCGGCGTCGAGGGTTGCCGATGTCACGATCAGCTTCAAATCCTGGCGTGTCGCCACGACTGACTTCAGGTAACCGAGCAGGAAATCGATGTTGAGCGACCGCTCGTGCGCCTCGTCGATGATCAGCGTGTCGTACCGGCGCAGCAGCGGATCGGTCTGCGTCTCCGCCAGCAGAATGCCGTCGGTCATCAGCTTGATGTAGCTATCGGGCGAAGTCTTGTCGGTGAAACGGATCTTGTAGCCGACGTAACGACCGGGTTCCGACTTCAGTTCCTGCGCGATGCGCGTCGCCGTCGCCCGCGCCGCGATGCGCCGCGGCTGGGTGTGGCCGATCAGGCCGGCGCAACCGCGGCCAAGCTCAAGGCAAATCTTCGGCAACTGCGTGGTCTTGCCCGAACCCGTCTCGCCGCAAACGACGATGACCTGGTGCGCCTGAATCGCCCGCGCGATCTCGTCGCGCCGGACATTGACCGGCAGCGCCTCGTCGTACTCTATCTTCGGGCGCGCCGCGAGCCGGGCGGCAAGGCGCTCGGCATCCGGGGGGCGGCCGGCGCGTCGTTCGGGGGCAATCATGGCGCGGATTCTAATGGGATCGGTTCGTCGCCATTCGGCAACAGGCGGCAAAACCCGGCCGGGGCACCTATCCTTGGCCGGTCGAATATCCCTCTCGCGTCTCCGGGTTCCCATCATGAACACACACCGAATTCATTTGGTCACGGCCGCCATCGCGACGGTCTGCTTCGCCACCGCCTGCGGCGGTGGCGGCAGCGGTTCCTCCGCCGATACTGCCGGAACTACCGCAAGCAGCGGAAGCACCGGCGGCAGCACCGGCGGAACGGGCGGCGGCAGCACTGGAGGAAGCACCGGCAGCACCGGTGGAACGAGCGGCGGCTCCACCGGAGGATCGACCAGCGGCGGCGCGAACGCGGTCGTGGCGGGTGCGGTCAGCACGCCCTACCCGACCATCGAGAACATCGCTGTCGAGTGGGCCTACACGGGCGACGCGAACACGAATTCGGTGGTCAATGTCCGCTATCGCAGGAGCGGCGACACCGCGTGGCGGAACGGCATGGCCCTGCGCAACGTGCCCGCGGGGTCGACCGAGGGCCAGTCCTGGTCGAGTCGCCACTCGGGCAGCGTCTTCGACCTGCAGCCCGCGACGAGCTATGAAGTCGAGCTGACGCTGACCGACCCGGACGGCGGCGGCACGACGCGCACGACCACGGTCGCCACGCGCGCAATTCCGGCACCGATGGCGGGTGCGCCGATCAGGAACGCCACGCCGGCGACCCTTGCCAGCGTGCTGGCTGCCGCCCAGCCCGGCGACAAGGTCGTCCTCGGCGCGGGCAGTTATTCCGGCTTCCAGATCAACGTCAGCGGCCAGGCCGGCAAGCCGATCGTCATCTCCGGCCAGTCGGGAGCCAATGTCTCCGGCGAAGTCGGCATCTTCTCGCGCAGCCACATCTACCTGGAGAACCTCAACGTTACCGGGCGCATCCGCTTCAACGGCTCGAACAACATCTCCATCGTCCGCAGCACGATCCAGGCGACCGCGGCGCTGGAGGGGCACGGCATCGTCACCTATACGCGGGCCGAGAACGCCTACATCGCCGACAACGTCGTTACCGGCACGACCGTATGGGCCGATTCGTCGCTGGGCGTCAATGGCAACAACCTCGGCGAAGGCATCCTGGTCACCGGACCGGGGCACGTGATCATGAACAACCGCGTCACCAACTTCCGCGACGGCATTTCGCTTTTCGAGGAATCGGAAGCGGTGGACCAGATCAGCATCGACATCCTCAACAACGACATCCGCCAGTGCGCCGACGACGGCGTCGAGGCGGACTTCTGCAAGCACAACTGCCGGATCATGCGCAACCGCCTGACCGACAATTTCATCGCGCTGTCGTCGCAGCCCGGCCTCGGCGGCCCCACCTACTTCATCCGCAACGCCGCCTACAACGTGGCCCATGTCGCCTTCAAGCTCTATCGCGGCAGCGTCGGCGACGTGCTGCTGCACAACACCGTCGTCAAGTCCGGCGACGGATTGGGGGTCTATGCCGGCCGCACCGTTTCCCGCGCCTACATCGCCAACAACCTGTTCATCGGCGGGCCGGGCGGCACCTACGGCGGCTACAGCAACGGCTCGGGCCGGGTCATCGACTTCACCGACCTGGTGACCGCGAACTCGACCATCGACTACCAGGCCTACGGCACGACGGCATCGACTTTCTCCGGAAAGACAGGCGCGTACTCGTTCTCGAACCTGGCGCAACTCAATGCCAGCACGCCGGAGAAGCACTCGGTGCAGACCGATCTCTCGGCCTTCGCCAGCGCCGTCGCCTATCCAGCCACACCGATGACGGTCCACGCGCCGGTGGACCTGCGCATCCAGAGCGGCACCGAGCCTGTGGACAAGGCGCTACCGATCGCCAACATCAACGACGGTTACGCGGGATCGGCGCCGGACATCGGCGCCTACGAAGCCGGCGCCGCATTGCCGGTCTACGGGCCACGGTAAGGCAGCTCGCAAAAGTCAGCCGTGGTGGTACGCCGCTACGCCACGGCAGAAACGCGTTCCAGCCCGAAGGGATGCGCGAGCAGGCGCGCGATGGTTGCGTCGATGTCCGCGGCGTGATTCAGCACCTGATCCACCGCCATTGCGATCGGCATGTCCAGCGCGTGGCTGCGCGCCAGCGCGGCGACCGACTCGGCGGAATGGACGCCTTCCTGCACGGTGACCCGCTCCGCCAGTACGTCTTGCAGCTTGCGGCCTTCGCCGAGCGCGATGCCCAGCGACATGTTGCGCGAACTCGGGCTGTTGCTGCACAGGTTCAGGTCGCCGACGCCTGAGAGCCCCGCGAAGGTTTCCTCGCGCGCCCCCATCGCCAGGCCGAGACGCATCATTTCGGCCAGGCAACGTGCGACCAGCGTCGAGCGTGCGCTGTTGCCGAGCTTCCTGCCCAGGGCAATGCCGCAGGCAATGCCGTAGACGTTCTTGAGCGCGCCCCCCAGTTGCGCGCCGACGATGTCGTCCGACAGGTAGGTGCGGAAGCGGGGCGAACCGATCGCGCGCGCGAGCAGTTCGGCCAGCGCCAGGTCGGTGCAGGCGAGGGTGACGCCGGCCGGCAGGTCCGCCGCGATCTCGTGGGCGAAGGATGGTCCGGACAACACGGCGATACGCGCCTCGGGCAGGGTTTCGTCGATGACCTCGGACATGAGGGCGCAACTGCCCCGCTCGATGCCCTTGGAGCAGGTGACGACCGGCATGCCGTCAGCCAGGAAGGGGCGCAACTGACGGGTGACGCCGCGCATGTGTTGCGCCGGCGGCGCCAGCAGCACGAAGTCGGCACCGGCGGCCGCGGCGGCAAGGTCGTTGGTGGCGTCGATCCCCGCCGTCGTGGCAATGCCCGGCAGGAACACGGGATTCGCCGCTTGCCGGTTGATGGCGTCGGCCACTTCGGGCTCCCGCGCCCAGAGGGCCACGTCGTGGCCGGCACGGCGCAGCACGCACGCCATCGCCGTGCCGAAAGCTCCTGCGCCCATGACTCCGACTCGCGCCACGACACTCTCCTTGTCCCGGGCAGCGGTTGGCTGTCCCGCCCACGATCCTACCGGTAGAATCGTCGTCTCGCACTTTACCGCGCGATCCGACCATGGCCGCCGAAACCCAAGTCACCAAAGCCTCCAATTTCATCCGCAACATCATCGACGCCGACCTGTCCGCCGGCAGATATGCCGGCGTGAGGACGCGCTTCCCGCCCGAGCCGAACGGCTACCTGCACTTCGGCCATGCCAAGTCGATCTGCCTCAACTTCGGCCTCGCGCTCGACTACGGCGGCGTCTGCCACCTGCGCTTCGACGACACCAACCCGGAGAAGGAAGAGCAGGAGTACGTCGATGCCATCATCGATGCCGTGCATTGGCTGGGCTTCGACTGGGGGCAGAACCAGTTCTTCGCCTCGAACTACTTCCAGGCCATGTACGACTTTGCCGAGAAGCTGATCGAGACCGGCAACGCGTACGTCGATTCGCAGTCGGCCGACGAGATGCGCGCCAACCGCGGCACGCTGACCGACGCGGGCAAGGACTCGCCGTATCGCAGTCGTTCGCCGGCCGAGAACCTCGACCTGTTCCGCCGCATGAAGGCCGGCGAGTTTCCCGATGGGACTCATGTGCTGCGCGCCAAGATCGACATGGCCTCCGGCAACATCAACCTGCGTGATCCCGCGATCTACCGCATCCGCCACGCCGAGCACCACAACACCGGCAAGGCCTGGTGCATCTACCCGATGTACACCTACGCCCATCCGATCGAGGACGCGCTGGAGAACATCACCCATTCGATCTGCACGCTCGAGTTCGAGGACCAGCGGCCGTTCTACGACTGGCTGCTGG
>JAEHDA010000278.1 GCA_016880655.1 Rhodocyclaceae bacterium | reverse complement strand
CATGCCAGCCAGCCCGCGAAGCCGGCGGCGACGAGGAATGCGAGAAGAATCAGGCGTAGGGTGAAGCGCATCTGAGTAGCGGAGCTGGTGCGGTGCCGAGCCTGCAAAGGGGCGCATAATAATACGCGGCCAACCCCTGCAACACTGTCGGAGATACCCAACATGAGCCAGAATGAATGGAAGGATTTTCTTGCCGCCCGGCATCTGGCGCCGGATGGCGAATCTTTTGGCGACCTGCCCGGCGAACTGTCTGCGGCGCACGACGGGGCGGTGCTGGTACCGGTGAGCGACTACGCGGTGATCCGGGCCAGCGGCGAAGATTCCGCCACCTTCCTCCACAACCTGCTCAGCAACGATGTCAAGAGCCTTGCGGCCGACGGTGTCCGTTTTGCCGGCCTGTGTACTGCCAAGGGCAGGCTCCTGGCGACCTTCCACATCTGGCACGACGGTCCCGATCTCCTGCTTGCGGTGTCCGCCGACATCCAGGCGGCCATCCTGAAGAAGCTTTCGATGTATGTCCTGCGCAGCAAGGTCAAGCTGACCGACGCCGCCGAGATTGTGTTGCTCGGGCTGGGTGGCCCCAAGGCCGCAGCGGCAGCACAGGAGGTGCTCGGCGCAACCCCGCCGGGACCGATGCAGATTGCCGCCATCACGGGGGGACACGTCGTAGCGCTCGCCGTCGACCGCTACCTGCTCGCGGTCACCCCGCACACAGCGATCGACCTGTGGCCGAAACTGGCCGCCAATGCCCGTCCGGCAGGTGCCGCGACATGGCGCTGGATCGAGATTGCCGCCGGACAACCTCGCGTCATCGCGGCAACCCAGGAGGCATTCGTGCCCCAGATGGTGAACATGGAAATTCCCGCCGTCGGCGGCATCAGTTTCAACAAAGGCTGTTATCCGGGCCAGGAGATCGTTGCCCGCACGCAGTACCTGGGCAAAGTGAAACGCCGCATGTACCGCGCAAGACTGGATTCTGCGCTGCCACCGGGAACCGACGTCTACACGTCGGAGTCCGGCGACCAGCACTGCGGCGCACTGGTCACGGTCGCACCGTCGGCTGGCGGCGGCTATGAGTGCCTGGTGGTCGTGCAATCCTCGGGCGCCGAGGCGGGCGAGGTATTCGCCGGCAAACCCGGCGGTCCACCACGTCTGACTTTAGGGCAGTTGCCCTACGCTATCGACTGATGTGCCTGATCCTCGTGGCGTGGCGGGCGCACCCCGAGTATCCGCTCGTGGTCGCAGCCAACCGCGACGAGTTCTTCAAGCGTCCGACCGCCGCCGCCGCATTGTGGCCCGGTGGCGAAATCCTGGCCGGCCGAGACCTGCAAGCCGGCGGTACCTGGATGGGCATGAGCACGTCGGGGCGATTCGCCGCCCTGACAAACTTCAGGGATCCGACGCGCAACCGGGAGGGACAAGCCTCCCGCGGCCAGTTGGTTGCCGACTTCCTGACCGCCGACGAGACGCCGCTCGCCTGGCTGGAAAGGCAGCGGACGCAAGCCGCAAGCTACAACCCGTTCAACCTGCTGGTCGGTGACGACGGTTCGCTGGCCTGCCTTTCGAGCATCAGCGGGGAAATCAGGCTGCTGGAACCGGGCGTCTATGGCCTGTCGAACCATCTGCTCGACACTCCCTGGCCGAAGGTCGAGGCGGCCAAGTCGTCGCTTGCCCATGCGCTGACCGCTCTGCCTGACGATGGCCCCCTCTTCGACCTGTTGCGCGACGATGCCATCCACCCGGACGAAGCCTTGCCGCGCACCGGCGTCAGCCCGGATTGGGAACGGCTGCTCTCCTCCGCTTTCGTCAAGGCGCCAGGCTATGGCACGCGCAGCTCGACCGTCCTGATAGTCAGCCGTGGCGGTACGCCGATATTCGATGAACAGACCTGGCTTGAAGGGGGCAAGCCGGGCGGCCGCAGCCGTTTTCGCTTCAGGATGTCAGCGTCCGGCTCATCCGGATATGGGGAATGCCGGCCTCGGTGAATTCCTTGCCTTCAGGCACGAAATCAAAACGTCGATAGAAGTCCGCGGCAGAAGTCTGCGCGTTGAGTGCCAGTCGGCCCATGCCCCGCTGGCGGGCCGCTTCCATCAGGTGCGACAGCAGCGCGGTTCCGACTCCTTTACCGCGCCATTCCCTTAACACGGCCATGCGGCCTATATGCCCGTCAGGTAGCAGTCGCCCCGTACCGATCGGTGCGCCGGTCGGACCGCGCGCCAATACATGCAGACTGGCCGGATCCCAACGGTCGTATTCCATCTCCGCCGGAACACCCTGCTCGTCCACGAAAACGGTCTCCCGCACCGGGCCGGCCGATGGCCCCAGATGAGTCCAGTCACCCTCTTCGATCCCGAAATCGGCGATATCAACGCGCGTGTAGCGCGGGACCAGATCGAACAATTCGACGATGTCGCGGTTACGCATCCGGATGCAGCCGATGGACCCGGGCCGCCCCATCTCGACGTTGTCCGGGCTGCCGTGAAGATAGATGTAGCGGCGCATGGTGTCGACCTGGCCGAGCCGGTTGAGGCCGGGCTGGCACCCTGACAGCCAGAGGATGCGGGTCAGGATCCAGTCGCGGCCCGGATTTTCAGCTCCAAGTTCTGGCGTCCAGATTTCGCCGGTCGGCCTCCGGCGGACGAATACCGCGTTGTCCGGAGCGCCTGCCCCGATCTTGGCGCGAACGATGTGATGTCCACGCGGCGTTCTGAAACTACCATTGAGTTCGCCAGCGCCGTTGGCTGCGGTGGAAATCGCATAGCGGCGCAGCATGATGAAATTATTATCATATAATTCCAACAGTTGAGACTGAATGCTAATCCAGATTCTCATTTAAGCATTGAGGGTCTTCGCGCGTCTGGCGGCAAAGAAAGCGGAAAGGAGCGCCCCGCATTCCTCCGCCAGGACGCCGCCTTCAACCTCGGCATGGTGGTTGAGACGAGTCTCGCCGTACAGGTCGATTACGCTGCCGGCAGCGCCCGTCTTCGGATCGCGGGCGCCAAATACGACGCGTCCGACGCGCGCATGCATGATCGCCCCCGTGCACATGACACAAGGCTCCAACGTCACGTAAAGGGTGCTTCCCGGCAATCGGTAATTGCCCACGCGCGTGGCAGCGTCGCGCAGTGCCATGATTTCCGCGTGGGCGGTCGGATCGCGACGCAGGATTGGCTGATTGAAGCCGCGGCCGACGATCTCGCCGTCCATGACCAGCACTGCGCCTACAGGCACTTCATCGACCGACGCAGCCTCGCGGGCAAGGCCGAGCGCCGCCCGCATGAAGCCGTCGTCGATGGAATTCAATGGTGGCCCGGCCGTTTCCTAAGGCTGACGGGTACCGCCCGACGCAACCCGCCGCTGCGGCACGAACTGCTCGTCCAGCAATTCCTGGATCCGCGCGAACACCTCCAGGCGCGAAAACGGCTTCTTCATGAAGTCGTCGGCAGGAATCCTGCTGCCGAAGAACTGCTCCGTCGCATGTTCATTGCCGCTCATCATGATCACCGGAATTTCCTGGGTTTCGGGATCACGCCGCAAAGCCCGAAGGGCGGCGAAGCCGTTCATGCCCGGCATGACGATATCCAGGAAGATCAGGTCCGGCCGTGAGGCGCGAGCCATGGCAACCCCCGTTTCCCCGTCGAAGGCTTCGCTGATGAGAAAACCGCCCGGCTGCAACATCCGGGTCAACGCGACCACGATGGTCTTGGAATCGTCGATGATCAGCACGCTGGTGCCGCGACGGGCATCGATGCGCTGGCGGGTACGGCGTTCGATGGGAATCACCGGTGCCCGCGTCGGCAACGGCTCGGCAGTTTCCCCTTCCCTGCCCCCCAGCAGATCCCGAATCCTGTCGAAGATTCCCATGATTTCTCCTAGCCTGTGGATGGATTACTTGCCGGACTGCTTCAGTTGTGCCTGTGCCGCCGCCAGGCGGGCAATGGGGACGCGCGGCCCGGAGCAGGAAACGTAGGTCAGACCGATCTGATGACAGAACTCGATGGACGCCGGATGGCCGCCATGTTCGCCGCAGATGCCAATCTTCAACTCCGGCCGGCTCTCGCGACCGAGCTTGACCGCGATCTTCATGACCTCCCCCACGCCCTTCTGGTCCAGCACCTCGAACGGATTGTCCTGCAAAATGCCCGTCTCGTTATAGGCCGGTAAGAACTTGTTTTCCGCGTCTTCACGAGAGAATGAGAAGGTCGCCTGCGTCAGGTCGTTGGTGCCGAACGAGAAGAACTCCGCCATCTGCGCCATCCGGCCGGCCCGCATGCAGGCGCGCACCACCTCCAGCATGGAACCGAACTTGTACTGCACGTCGATCCCGTGGGTCAATTCAACGATCTTGTGGATACGATCGACGTAACTCTTGATCCGTTCAAGCTCCTCGACCGTGGCCACCTGCGGCACCATGATCTCGGGATTGACTTCCACGCCTTCCTTCGCGCACAAGGCAGCCGCCTCCAGGACCGCCTGGATCTGCATCGAATATATCTCGGGGAAGGTAATGCCCAGCCGCACGCCGCGATGGCCAAGCATCGGATTCACCTCGGCAAGGGCGCGCACTTTGCGCAGAGTCTTTTCCTTCTTGACGATCACATCCTCTTCCAGATGCGATTCCTTGAATACGTCGAGCGCCTCGTTGAGACGCCCGAGGCCATCGGCGTATTTTTGATAGAGGCCGGGATTGAGCAGTTTCAGCGTGTCCGGCAGTTCTTCGATGCCCTTGATGGTTTCCTTGAGGTGTCGAAGATGGGTGATTTCCATTTCCAGTTGGGCTGAAGTCGGCAGGAACTCGTGCATCGGCGGATCGAGCAGCCGCACTGTCACTGGCAGACCCTTCATTGCCTTGAAGATGCCCTTGAAGTCGTTGCGCTGGATCGGCAGCAGGCGATCGAGGGCGGCCTGGCGTTCCTCCAGCGACTCGGCCAGGATCATCTCCTGAACGATGGGAAGGCGGTCGGTGCTGTTGAACATGCGTTCGGTGCGGCACAGGCCGATTCCCTTGGCACCAAAGGCTCGGGCCTTCGCCGCATCGTTCGGCGTGTCGGCGTTGGCGCGCACCTGCAACCGCGCCACCTGATCGGCCCAGTCGAGCAGCACGTTCAATTCCGGCGAAAACTCCGGCTCCACCGTAGGCACTTCGCCCGCGTAGACATGGCCTGTACCACCATCGATGGTGACGACATCGCCTTCGTGAAGCATGGTGTCGCCGATCGTCGCCTTGCGTGCCACATCATCGATATGAATGGCTTCGCAACCCGAGACGCAAGGTTTGCCCATGCCGCGTGCCACCACCGCAGCGTGCGAGGTCTTGCCGCCCCGGCTGGTCAGGATGCCTTGTGCCTGAAAGAAGCCGTGGATGTCCTCCGGCTTCGTTTCCTCGCGCACCAGGATGATCTTCTCACCCGCCCGGCCGCGCGTTTCCGCAGTGTCGGCATCGAAGACAATGTGCCCGGACGCGGCGCCCGGTGAGGCAGGCAGCCCCTGCGCCAGCGACTTGCCCTTGAAGTTCGGCGCGAGTTGCGGCACGAGAAGCTGCTCCAATACCGCCGGCTCGACGCGCAGCAATGCCTTTTCGCGGCTGATCAGTCCGTCGTTGGCCATCTCCACCGAGGTGCGCACCATGGCGCGGGCGTTCATCTTGCCGTTGCGCGTTTGCAGGCAATAGAGCTTCCCCTTCTCGATGGTGAACTCGAAGTCCTGCACTTCCTTGTAATGGGACTCGAGCCGGTTGTGCAGTTCCATGAGCTGGGCATAAATCTCCGGCATTTCCGCCGCCATTTCGGCAATCGGCTTCGGTGTCCGGATACCCGCCACCACGTCTTCGCCCTGCGCGTTGACCAGATATTCGCCATAGATCTGGTTTTCACCAGTGCCCGGGTTGCGCGTGAAGCCAACGCCGGTACCGGAATCATTGCCCATGTTGCCGAACACCATGGTGCAGATGTTCACTGCCGTGCCATTCGCCATGGCCGGCGTGATCCTGAATTGCTTGCGATAGTCGATGGCGCGCTTGCCGTTCCAGGAGCGGAACACCGCCTTGATCGCGATCTCCAGCTGCTCAAAGGGATCCTGCGGAAACGGCTTGCCGGAATGGCTATGTACGATCGCCAGGAAAGCGTCCGCCAGTTCCTTCAGGTGCTCCGCCTTGAGGTCGACGTCCTGCTTGGCCCCGTACTTTCCCTTCACGTCGGCCATCTTGGCATCGAAGTGCTCGTCGGCGATGCCCAGCGCGATCTTACCGAACAGCTGAATGAAACGGCGGTAGGCATCCCAGGCGAAACGCTCGTTCTTGGTCTGCTTGATCAGGCCCTTGATCGACTCACCGTTGAGGCCCAGATTGAGGATGGTGTCCATCATGCCCGGCATGGACATCGCCGAACCCGAGCGGACCGATACCAGCAGGGGATTCTCGGTGGAGCCGAAGCCCTTGCCGGTCTTCTTTTCCAGGTCGGCCATGTACTGCTTGATGGTGTTCCAGAGCCCGTCGGGCAGGTTCCCCTTTTCCAGATAGGCGAGGCACGCATCGGTGCTGACCGTGAAGCCCGGCGGGACCGCCAGGCCGATCTGGGTCATCTCGCAGAGGTTCGCGCCCTTGCCACCCAGAAGAATCTTGTTCTTGCCGTCGCCTTCCTCGAAGGAAAACACGTATTGCTTGACCATGACGAACTCCCTCTGGTTATGTTGAATTATCTAAAAACGATAGCAGAAACCGGTCATGGTGGGTGTTGCTTTTGGTCAATATTGTGGTCGATCCCGGGTGGCAACATGCGGCGAGAGGGATTAGGATTCAGCTTCCTCAACAACCGATCCAGGATCCTGACCAACATCATGGACTCTCCCTATCGCGTACCCAAGACAGTGTTGGCTTCCCTTCTGGCCTGCGGCCTGGTGATGGGCGGCTGCAAGTCGAACGAAACCAAGCCTGCGGAATCCGCACCGCCCGCCGAGCAGGCGGCGCCGAAGGTCGAAACCCCACCGCCGCAGGCGGCTCCCGCGCCCGCCGCACCCCAGAAGCCGATCTGCAAGGAAGAACCCCAGACTACGGGCAAGAAGACCAAGAGCAAGACCGCCAAGACCACGCAAGCGGTTGATTGCGTACCGGCCTCGCAAGCTGCGGCGGCTCCTGCAGCAGCGCCGGCGCCGGCGCCCGCAACGGCACAGACCCCTTCGGCCAGCGGCAGCTATAACCTGTCGAAGAACAAACCCGTCACCGACTCGTCGAAAGTCCAGTCCGGCGAAGGCACGATGGTCAAGGGCATCAACGACTGGGAAGGTGAAATCACCGGCCTCCCGGCAGCCGGAAGCAAGTTCGCGAAGCTCAAGATCGGCATGTCACGCGACGAAGTCTTCAGCCTGATCGGCCACCCCACCTATCAAGGCGCCTACGCCACGGGAAAGGCCTGGATCCCGTTCTATCACGGCAGCGACCGGGTCCGCTGGGAAGCAATCTACAACGGCCATGGCCGACTGATCTTCTCCCAACAGGCTGGCTGGGGCGGATCAAGCAATTTCCACCTGACCTGGGTCATTCATAGCGCCAACGAAGGCGGCTCCCGCTAGGAAGCCACTACTCGGCGTACCACCACGACTGACTTTCGAGTGGGATCACTCCCACTCGATGGTCGCGGGCGGCTTTCCCGAGATATCGAAAACGACGCGGTTGATGCCGCGCACTTCGTTGATGATCCGGTTGGACACCTTGCCAAGGAGGTCGTAAGGCAGTTGAGCCCAGCGCGCGGTCATGAAGTCCTGCGTCTCGACGGCGCGCAGCGCCACGACGAACTCGTAGGTACGGCCGTCGCCCATCACACCGACGCTCTTGACGGGCAGGAACACGGCGAAGGCCTGCGACGTCTTGTCGTACCAGTCGGCAGCGCGTAGTTCGTCGATGAAGATGGCATCGGCGCGACGCAGCAGGTCGGCGTAGTCCCGCTTCACCTCGCCAAGGATACGCACACCAAGGCCAGGACCGGGGAACGGGTGGCGATAGACCATCTCGTGCGGCAGGCCGAGGGCGATCCCCAGCTCGCGCACCTCGTCCTTGAAGAGTTCCCGCAGCGGTTCCAGCAGCTTGAGGTGCAGTGTTTCCGGCAGGCCGCCGACGTTGTGGTGGCTCTTGATGGTATGCGCCTTCTTGGTCTTGGCTCCGGCTGATTCGATCACGTCGGGATAGATGGTGCCCTGCGCCAGCCACTTCGCCTTCGGCAGCTTCTTTGCCTCGGCCTGGAAGACCTCGACGAACTCGCGGCCAATGATCTTGCGCTTCTGCTCGGGGTCTGAAACCCCCGTCAGCCCCGACATGAACTGCTCGGTGGCGTCGACGTGGATGACCTTGACGCCGAGATTGCGGGCGAAGGTCTTCATCACCTGCTCGCCCTCGTTGAGGCGCAGGAGACCGTTATCGACGAACACGCAGGTGAGTTGCTCGCCGATCGCCTTGTGCAGCAGCGCCGCGACGACCGAGGAGTCGACGCCGCCCGACAAACCGAGGATCACCTCTTCCTTGCCGACCTGCTCGCGTACCTTGGCAATCGCCTCGGCAACGTAGTCCGGCATGTTCCAGTCGCCCTGGCAGCCGCAGATGTCGCGCACGAAGCGGGCAATGATCTCGCGGCCCTTGAGGGTGTGCGTCACCTCCGGATGGAACTGGACGCCGAAGAAGCGGCGTGCCTCATCGGCCATGCCGGCAATCGGCGTCGATTCGTTGGAGGCGATGATCGAGAATCCGGCGGGCAATTCGGTGACCTTGTCGCCGTGCGACATCCAGACGTCCAGCAGCCCGTGCCCTTCGGCATTCAGGTTGTCCTGGATGTCTTCGAGCAGCGCCGAGTGGCCGCGCGCACGAATCTCCGCGTAACCGAACTCGCGCTTCTTGGCGCCTTCGACCTTGCCGCCAAGTTGTGCGGCCATGGTCTGCATGCCAT
>JAEHDA010000277.1 GCA_016880655.1 Rhodocyclaceae bacterium | reverse complement strand
GGTTGAACGGCTGGCCGGCGAGCTGCTGCGCCTCGGCTTCCAGCGCCAGCATCTTGCGGCCGAGTTCGTCGCTCTGCTGGGCCAGCGAAAAAACGTCGATCAGCACGCCGTTGCGTTCCATGCGGTAGAGCACTTCGGCAACCGGAAGCTCCAACTCGCGATAGAGCGTCTCCAGCGCCGGCTCCTCCGCGAATCTCGGCGCCAGCGCCTCATGCACGCGCAGCGTCAGGTCCGAGTCCTCCGCCGAGTATTCCGCGGCCTTCTCGATCGGCACTTCGGCAAACGAAATGCGCTTGGCGCCCTTGCCGGTGACGTCGTCGTAACTGATCGACTTCAGGCCCAGATGCCGCTCGGCCAGGTTGCCGAGGTCGTGCGACTTGTCGGACTCCAGCACATAGGATTCGAGCAGCGTGTCGTCGCTGATGCCGCGCAGCTCGATGCCGTGGTTGGCAAAGATGTGGCGGTCGTACTTGAGGTGCTGGCCGACCTTCCTGTGGTCCGGCGATTCGAGCCATGGCTTGAGCCTCGCCAGCGTGGCGTCGAAAGTCAGTTGTGGTGGTACGCCGGCATAGCGGTGCGCCAGCGGCAGATAGGCCGCCTCGCCGGCTTCCACCGCGAACGAG
The DNA here is from genome assembly GCA_016880655.1 of Rhodocyclaceae bacterium. Classification (GTDB taxonomy): domain Bacteria; phylum Pseudomonadota; class Gammaproteobacteria; order Burkholderiales; family Rhodocyclaceae; genus Fen-999. The sequence goes on along the minus strand of JAEHDA010000277.1, from coordinate 3,401 downwards.
ATGCCGACCAGCTGGGCCTGCATCGGATCGAGGGCGGTAGTTTCGGTGTCGAGCGCCGTCAGCGGCGCGGCTTCTATCCTGGCCAGCCAGCGGGCCAGCATCGCTTCGTCGAGGATGGCCTCGTAGCCGTCGGTGGCGTTTTTCACGGCGTCCGGCTTCGGCGCGGCGGGCGCGGCTGCCTGCGCATCGCGCAGCCAGCTCCTGAAGCCGAGCCGGTTGTACAACTCGACGAGCCTCGCATCGTCGTTCGGTTGCGGTACGAGGTCGGCCAGACGCAGCGGCAAGTCGAGGTCGCAGGCGACGGTGACTAGCTTCCTGCCCAGCGGCAGGAAACCGAGATGGGCGCGCAGGTTCTCGCCGACCGCACCGCCGATGTCGGCGGCGTGCGCGACGACCGCGTCGAGCGAGCCGTATTGCGCCAGCCACTTCACGGCCGTCTTGGGGCCGACCTTGGCGACGCCCGGGACGTTGTCGACGGTGTCGCCAACCAGAGTGAGGTAGTCGACGATGCGATTCGGCGGCACGCCGAACTTCTCGGCAACGCCCGCCTCGTCGAGCACTTCGTTGCTCATGGTATTGATGAGCTTGACGTGCGCATTGACGAGCTGGGCCAGATCCTTGTCGCCCGTGGAGATCACGCAATCGATCTTCTGCCGTGTCGCCTCATGCGCCAGCGTGCCGATCACGTCGTCGGCTTCGACGCCATCGATCATCAGTAGCGGCCAGCCTTCAGCGCGGACGCACTCGTGCAGCGGTTCGATCTGGGCGACCAGGTCGTCGGGCATCGGCGGCCGGTGCGCCTTGTATTCGGGATACCAGTCGTCGCGGAAGGTCTTGCCCTTGGCGTCGAACACCACCGCGCGATAATCTGCCTTATAGTCGGCTTCAAGCTTGCGCAGCATGGCCAGCACGCCCTTGATCGCACCGGTCGGCTGACCGGAGGCGGTGCGCAGATCGGGCAGTGCATGGAAGGCGCGATAGAGATACGACGAACCGTCGACGAGGAGCAGTAGGGGCATATGAGCGCGAAAGACAAGCTGCCGAACATTCCCGACCCCTGGACGGTGGCGCCGGCGCAGATGGCCCAGTCGGCGGCCCGCGAGGCCTGGCGGGTGTTTGGGATTATGTCAGAGTTCGTCGAGGCGACCGAACGGCTGGCCAACATCCAGCCCGCGGTGTCGATCTTCGGCAGTGCCCGCGTGGCGCCTGACTCCGCCTACTACCAGCTGACCGAGCGCATCGCCCGCCTGCTTTCCGACGCAGGCTTCACGGTCATTTCGGGTGGCGGCCCGGGCGTCATGGAGGCCGCCAACAAGGGCGCCTACGAGGGCAAGGGCATCTCGGTCGGCCTCAACATCCAGTTGCCGATGGAACAGCAGGCCAACCGCTACCAGGACATCTCGCAAACCTTCCGCCACTTCTTCGCCCGCAAGTACATGTTCGTCAAGATCGCCACCGCCTACGTGGTCTTGCCCGGCGGCTTTGGCACGCTCGACGAACTGCTGGAAGCGCTGACCCTGATCCAGACCGGGAAATCGCCGAAGATCCCGCTGATCCTGGTCGGCAGCGAGTTCTGGGCCGGCATGCTCGGCTGGTTCCGCGAGCGGCTGGTCGCCGAGAAGATGATCCATCCGGATGACATGGACCTGATCTCGGTCATCGACGATCCGGAGTGTGTGGTCGCGGCGATCTTCAACTACTACCAGAGCCGCGGCTTCAACCGCCTGCCGCTGGAGCACGAGCTGCTGCTCAACCTGTAGAATCCTCATCGAGAACCAATCCATGCGCCGCCTGACCCTCCTTCCTGCCATCCTTGCCCTGCTCGCCGGCCTGCCGGCCATTGCCCAGCAGCGCCCCGCCGACCTACAGCCGCTGCCGGAGGTGCCGCCGCCCCCGCCAATGGTCGACAGTGCTCCCGAGCCGCAAGTCACCATCACCAGGCGCGGGCAGGACAAGGTCGAGGAATTCCGCGTCAACGGCAGGCTCTACATGATGAAGGTGACGCCGCCGCGCGGGAAACCCTACTACCTGATCGACAACCAGGGCGACGGCAAGTGGTCGCGCCACGAGGGCGTCGAGAGCGGTCTGCGTGTGCCGCAGTGGGTGATCACGACGTTCTGACTGTTTTCCTCCTCCCGTAACCCGAACCAATGCAGGCCCGCCGCCTTCCCGCCCGCCACGGATTCCTGTGGCTGATCGCCAGCTTCAGGCTGTTCCGGTCCAATCCGCCGCTGATCACCGCGCTGACCATGGCCTATCTGTTCGTCGTCTTCGCAGTAAACATCATCCCCAAAGTCGGTCCGTTCCTGCTGCCGCTGGCGCTGCCGACCTTGATCGTCGTGCTGGCCAACGGCTGCCGCGCGGTCCAGCGTGGCGGCGGTGTCGGCAGCATCGCGCTCACCTACGGCCTGCGGCAGCACCGCCTCCAGCTGCTGCGCCTGGGCGGCCTGCATCTGCTCGGGTCCATCGCCATCCTCATCGTCTACTCGACCATCGCCGGCGGACAGCTTTTCCTGCTCGAACCGGGGCAGGCCATGAGCGAAGAGGAAATGATCATTTCCATGGCGCAGCTGATGCTGATCGCCATGCCGGTCGTCGCCGCCTTCTGGTTCGCGCCGCTGCTGACGGCCTGGGATGAAGTCTCGCCGACGAAATCGGTGTTCTTCAGCTTCGTCGCCAGTTGGCGCAACTGGCGCGCCTTTGCCCTCTATGGCCTGGCCGCCGGCGTATTCGCGGTCGGCATTCCCGGCCTGCTGCTGATCGCTGCCAATGCGATTTCCGAACCGCTGGCTCACGGGCTGTCGATCGCCGTCCGCATGCTGCTGATCTTCGTCATGGCGCCCGTCATGATGGCCAGCATCTTCGTCAGCTACCAGGACGTCTTCCACGGCGAAGCGGCCGGTGACTGAGAGACCGCTCGGCATCCTCGGAGGCACCTTCGATCCGATCCATACCGCTCACCTTCGCCTCGCCGAGGAAGCGACGCGGCAGTTGCATCTGGGCGGGATCGTGTGGGTCCCCGCCGGCCAGCCCCGCCACCGCGCCACGCCACATGCCGACGCCGGGCACCGCCTCGCCATGGTCCGGCTGGCGCTTGCCGGCCATCCGGAATACGTCGTCGACGATGCGGAGATCCGCGCCGATGCGCCGAGCTACACCGTACCGACACTGGAGCGCCTGCGACGCACCTGGGGCGATGATCGGCCGCTGGTGCTGCTGATGGGCGCCGATGCCTTTCTCGGCCTGACCTCCTGGCACCGCTGGCGCGAACTGTTCCGGCTCGCCCATATCGGCGTAGCGTCACGGCCGACTTTCGTGCTGGCCGCGGAAGCCATGCCGGCCGAACTGGCCGACGAGTTCCGGCGCCGCCACGAGAGCCAGTTCACGGCGCTGGCCACGGC
>JAEHDA010000276.1 GCA_016880655.1 Rhodocyclaceae bacterium | reverse complement strand
TGATGGCTGCGGCTATGCTGACGGCCGTTTCTGCTGTTAACGCCCAGTTGTCGATCGAGATCACCGGGGCTGGCGCCAACCGGATTCCGGTCGCCATCGCCGATTTCGGCGGCGATCCGGCGGCGGCCGCGACGCTGACTTCGGTGGTGCGCGGCGACCTCGAACGCAGCGGCCTGTTCCGCCTGGTCGATGCCGGCGGACTGTCCACCGGCGAGTCCGGTCTTCCGCCCTATGCCGACTGGAAGTCGCGCGGTGCCGATGCGCTGGTCGGCGGCAACGTGGCCGCCAGCGGCGCCCGCCACGAAACCCGCTTCCGCTTGTACGACATCCAGAAACAGGCCCAGCTCGGCGGTCAGGCCTACGGCCACCAGGCCGGGCAGGTGCGCCTGATTGGCCACCGTGTCGCCGATTACATCTACGAGAAGCTGACCGGCGAGCCGGGCATCTTCTCGACCCGCATCGCCTATGTGGTCAAGTCGGGCGCCCGCTACGAGCTACAGATTGCCGACGCCGATGGCGGCAACGCCCAGACGGCGCTGGCGTCCCGTGAACCGATCATCTCGCCAAGCTGGTCGCCCGATGGCGGCAAGCTGGCCTACGTCTCCTTCGAGGCAAAAAAACCGGTCATCTACGTCCATGACCTCACCTCCGGCCGGCGCCATGTGGCGGCCAACTTCAAGGGTTCCAACTCGGCGCCGGCATGGTCCCCCGATGGCCGCAAACTGGCCATCGTGCTAACCAAGGACGGCAACTCGCAGCTCTATGTGGTCGGCGCCGACGGCAGCGGCGCCAGCCGGCTGGCCAGTTCGTCCGGCATCGACACGGAGCCGGCCTTCTCGCCCGACGGCCAGTGGATCTACTTCACTTCCGATCGCGGCGGCAGCCCGCAGATCTATCGCATCAGTACCGGCGGCGGCAGCGCCCAGCGCATCACCTTCGACGGCCAGTACAACGTGACGCCGCGTCCGTCACCCGACGGCAAGAGCCTCGCCTACGTTTCCCGTCCCAACGGCCGCTTCCAGTTGACGGTGATGGATCTTGCTACCCGCCAGACCCAGATCCTGACCGACTCGGCCAAGGATGAATCACCCAGTTACGCGCCCAACAGCCGTATGATTCTGTACGCCACCGAAATCGGCGGCCGCGGCGTACTGGCGGCGGTATCCGCCGACGGTCGCGTAAAACAAAAGCTTTCCGTCCAGGCCGCCGATGTGCGCGAACCGGCCTGGGGGCCCTTCGTCAAGTAACTTCCTTTTATCCCGGAGAACATCGTCATGCGCAATACCGCCCTCGCCCTTGCCACCGCCGTCTCAGCCGCCCTGCTGCTGTCCGCTTGCAGCAGCCAACCGCCCGCCCCGGAACAAGGTCCGGCCACCGTCAGCGATGGCAAGAGCACCTCTGCCGCCGCCGCCCCGGTGACGGCGCAAGGTGTCGATCCCTACAGCCTCGCCGCCCTCAAGGATCCGAACAGCGCCGTATACAAGCGCAGCGTGTTCTTCGACTACGACCAGTACGTGATCAAGGATGAGTTCAAGGCCCTGATCGAGGCCCACGGCAAGCTCCTGGTCAAGAACCCGAAGGTCAAGATGCTGATCCAGGGCAACGCCGACGAGCGCGGCAGCCGCGAATACAACCTGGCGCTCGGCCAGAAGCGCGCCGAGGCCGTCAAGAAGGCCCTGATGCTGCAAGGCGCTACCGAAGGCCAGATCGAGTCCGTCAGCCTGGGCGAAGAGAAGCCGCGTTGCACCGAATCGGCCGAGAGCTGCTGGTCGCAAAACCGTCGCGGCGACATGCTTTACTCCGGCGAGTTCTAAGCCGGCATGAAGTGGTCGGCGATCATTCTCCTGGCTGCGCTGGCATTGCCCGCGCAGCCGGTTCTGGCCGGTATCTTCGACGATTCCGAGGCCCGTCAGCGCATCGAGAAGTTGCGCACGGACCTCGACGCGCTGAACGCGCGCGTCGATCGCGCCGGCAAGAACCAAATGGACTTCGCCAACCAGTCTGAAGCGCTGAAGACCGACCTGGCCCGTATCCGCGGCCAGATGGAAGTACTGCTGAACGAGATCGAGGCGACGCAGAAGCGGCAGCGCGACTTCTACGTCGATCTCGACACTCGCTTGCGCAAGCTCGAAACCGC
>JAEHDA010000275.1 GCA_016880655.1 Rhodocyclaceae bacterium | reverse complement strand
TGTTCCTGGTCTCGTGGCGCAATCCGAAGGCGGCGCAGGGCCACCTCCGCTGGGACGACTACATCGAGCAGGGCGTGCTGACTGCCTTCAGGGTGGCGAAGGAAATCGGCCAGGTCGACCAGGTCAACGCGCTCGGCTTCTGCGTCGGCGGCACCATTATCTCGTCGGCGCTGGCGGTGATGAAAGCGCGTGGCGGCGACGATGTCGCCTCGCTGACGCTACTGACCACGCTGCTCGATTTTTCCGAACCCGGCGAACTGGGTTGCTTCATCGACGAAACCTCGGTGGTCGCGCGCGAGAGCACCATCGGCAAGGGCGGCCTGCTGAAGGGCAGCGAGCTTTCGTCGGTGTTCTCGGCGCTGCGCGCCAACGACCTGATCTGGCAGTACGTGGTCGGCAACTACCTGAAGGGCGGCAAGCCGGCGGCCTTCGACCTCTTGTACTGGAACTCGGATTCGACCAACCTGCCCGGTCCGTTCGCCGCCTTCTACCTGCGCAACATGTATCTGGAAAACAACCTGCGCGTTCCGGGCAAGCTGGCGATGTGCGGCGTCAAGGCAGACCTGGGCAAGGTGGACATGCCGGCCTTCATCCTCGCCACGCGCGAGGACCACATCGTGCCCTGGAAGACATCCTACCTCGGCCGCGGCCTGCTCGGCGGCAAGACGACCTTCGTGCTCGGCGCTTCCGGCCACATCGCGGGCGTGATCAATCCCGCGGCCAAGAACAAGCGCAGCCACTGGGTGGGCGACGCGAAAGTCGCGGATCCCGAGGAATGGCTGGCCGGCGCCACCGAGGTGCCGGGCAGTTGGTGGCCACGCTGGGCGGAATGGCTGAAGCAGTTCGCCGACGGCGAAGTCGCCGCGCGCGGCCGCCTGGGCAGCAAGGCCTGCCCGCCGTCGGAGCCGGCGCCGGGCCGCTATGTGAAGGAAAAGGCATGAACGCGCAACGGGTGGCGCTGGTCACGGGCGGCATGGGCGGCCTCGGCGAGGCCATCTGCATCAAACTCGCGGCCCTGGGCGACAAGGTGATCGCCACCTTCAGCCCGAGCAACACCAAGGCGGCGGAATGGCTGCGCAAGATGAACGACATGGGCTACGCCTTCAAGGCCTATCCCTGCGACGTCACCGACTTCGAGTCGTGCAAGGCCTGCGTCGAGCAGGTGGTGCGGGAGATCGGGCCGGTCGACGTGCTGGTGAACAACGCCGGCATCACGCGCGACATGACCTTCAAGAAGATGACCAAGGGCGACTGGGATGCGGTGATGCACACCAACCTCGACTCGGTATTCAACATGACCAAGCAGGTCATGGATGGAATGAGCGAGCGCGGCTGGGGGCGGGTGATCAACATCGCCTCGGTGAATGCGCAGAAGGGCGCCTTCGGCCAGACCAACTACTCGGCAGCCAAGGCGGGAATGCACGGCTTCACCAAGGCGCTGGCACTGGAGGTGGCGAAGAAGGGCGTGACCGTCAATACCATCTCGCCGGGCTACATCGGCACCAAGATGGTCATGGCCATCCCGCAGGACGTGCTGACATCGAAGATCCTGCCCCAGATTCCGCAGGCGCGACTGGGCAAGCCGGAGGAAGTCGCCGGCCTCGTCGCCTACCTCGCTTCCGAGGAGGCAGCCTTCGTCACCGGCGCCAACATTTCCATCAACGGCGGCCAGCACATGTACTGATGCGAGCCGCCGAATTCAACCAGGAGAAGTGAAAAAATGACCCAACGTACAGCATTCGTCACCGGCGCCATGGGTGGTCTGGGAACCGCGATTTGCCAGGCCTTCGCCAAGGACGGCTACAAAGTGGTGGCCGCTTACCATCCGCAATTCGACAACAAGGACGAGTGGTTGAAGGAAATGGCCGCCGCCGGTTTCAAGGACTTCGTCTGCGTCGCCGGCGATGTCTCCAGCATCGAGGACTGCGCGAAGATGGTTGCCGAGGCCGAAGCCGCCGCCGGCCCGATCGACATCCTGGTGAACAACGCCGGCATCACCCGCGATCGCATGTTCGCCAAGATGGACAAGGACCAGTGGGACGCGGTGATCTCCACCAACCTGACCAGCCTGTTCAACATGACCAAGCAGTGCTCCGCCAAGATGGCCGAGCGCGGCTGGGGCCGCATCATCAACATCTCCTCGGTCAATGGCGTCAAGGGCCAGGCCGGCCAGTCCAACTACTCGGCCGCCAAGGCCGGTGTGATCGGCTTCACCAAGGCGCTGGCGCAGGAACTGGCGACCAAGGGCGTCACCGTCAACGCCATCGCTCCCGGCTATGTCGCCACCAAGATGGTCATGGCCATCCGCGAGGATGTCCTGAAGAGCATCGTCGATACCATCCCGATGAAACGCCTGGCCAAGCCCGAGGAGATGGGCGCCCTGTGTTCCTACCTGGCGTCCGAACTGGCCGGCTACATGACCGGCGCCACGCTGAACATCAACGGCGGCCTCTACCTTCAATAACCGCCGTCGCAAGGCAGCAATTGACGACCCCCGCTCCGGCGGGGGTTTCGTTTTATAATTGCTGCGCCGCCACAATGCCGTGGCCGGAGGAGGGGATATGGCCGAACAAGTCAGATTGATCAAAAAGTATCCGAACCGTCGTCTCTACGACACGCGCACCAGTACCTACATCACCCTGGTCGACGTCAAGGAGCTTGTCCTCAAGCAGGAGGAATTTCAGGTGGTCGACGCCAAGACCGGCGACGACCTGACCCGCAGCATCCTGCTCCAGATCATCCTTGAAGAGGAAGCGGCCGGCGTGCCGATGTTCTCCTCCGACATGCTGGCGCAAATGATCCGCTTCTACGGGAATGCCATGCAGGGCATGATGGGCAAGTACCTGGAAAACAACGTTACCGCCTTCACTGAAATGCAGAAGAAGTTCCAGGACCAGGCCCGGAATCTTTACGGCGAAAACCCGGTCATGAACAAGGAGCTCTGGTCGCAGTTCCTCAACTTCCAGGGGCCGGCCATGCAGAGCATGATGGGCGCCTACGTCGAGCAGAGTTCCAAGCTGTTCCAGCAGATGCAGGACAACATGCAGGAGCAGACCCGCAAGCTGATGGGCGGCTTTGCCTTCCCCGGATTCCCGCAAGGAACGGCGGACAAGGCCGCCGAAAAGAAATAGCACAGTGCCGCGCCGCAAGCAGGCACCGACGGTAGGCTTCGTTTCGCTGGGCTGTCCGAAGGCGACGGTCGACGCCGAGCAGATACTGACCCGGCTGCGCGCCGAAGGCTACGAAATTTCCTCCACCTATGACGGCGCCGACCTGGTCGTCGTCAATACCTGCGGCTTCATCGATGCGGCGGTCGAGGAATCCCTCGAAGCGATCGGCGAAGCGCTGACCGAGAACGGCCGCGTGATCGTCACGGGCTGCCTCGGGGCAAAGGGCGACATCGTTCGTGAGACGCACCCCAAGGTGCTCGCCGTGACCGGCCCGCACGCGCTGGCCGAGGTGATGGCAGCTGTGCACCAGCACCTGCCGCCCTTGCACGACCCGTTCGTCGACCTGGTGCCGCCCCAGGGCGTCAAGCTCACCCCGGAGCACTACGCCTATCTGAAGATTTCCGAAGGCTGTAACCATCGTTGCAGCTTCTGCATCATCCCCGCACTGCGCGGCGACCTGGTCAGCCGGCCGATCGGCGAGATCGTCCAGGAAGCCGAGAAGCTTGTGGACGCGGGTGTCAAGGAACTGCTGATCGTCTCGCAGGACACCAGCGCCTACGGCGTCGACGTGAAGTACCGTACCGGCTTCGTCGGTGGCCGGCCCGTGAAGACCAGGCTCTACGATCTGGCTCGCGAACTCGGCCAGCTCGGCGTCTGGGTGCGCATGCACTACGTCTATCCGTATCCGAGCGTCGACGAGCTGCTGCCGCTGATGGCCGAGGGCAGGATCCTGCCGTATCTCGATGTGCCATTCCAGCACGCGAGCCCGCGCATCCTCAAGCTGATGAAGCGGCCGGGCGACGTCGAAAGGATTCTCGACCGCATCGCCGCCTGGCGCGGCGTGGTGCCACGGCTGACTATTCGTTCCACCTTCATCACCGGCTTTCCCGGCGAAACCGAGCGGGAGTTCGACGAGCTGCTGCAATTCCTCGATGCCGCCGACCTCGACCGCGTCGGCGCCTTCGCCTTTTCGCCCGTCGAAGGCGCGGCGGCCAACGCGCTGCCCGGCGCGCTGCCCGAGGAAGTGCGCGAAGAGCGCCGCGTGCGCCTGATGCAGCATCAGGAAGACATCAGTACCCGCAGGCTGGAGCAGCGCATCGGCCAGACCATCCAGGTGCTGGTCGACGACATCGACGATGAGGGCGCCATCGCGCGCTCCAGCGCCGACGCGCCCGAGATCGACGGCATCGTCTACGTCACTGATGGTCATGATCTGGAGGTCGGCGACTTCGCTACCGTCACGGTCACCGACTGCGACGTGCACGACCTGTTCGCCACCCTGAACGAGGGGCCGGCGTGACGCCGAAGATCGGCCTCGCCCTCGGCTCCGGCTCGGCGCGGGGCTGGGCGCATGTCGGCGTCATCCGCGCCCTGGAAGAAGCGGGCGTCCGTCCCGACGTCGTGTGCGGTTGCTCGATCGGCGCGCTGGTCGGCGCCGCCTATGTCGGCGGCGATCTCGACCGGCTGGAGACGTGGATATCGACGCTCGCGTGGAAGGATGTGCTCGGCCTGATGGACGTGCGGTTTTCCGGCGGCCTGATCAAGGGCGACAAGCTGATCTCCTTTCTCGAACAGTACTTCATCGACAGGAACATTGCCGAGTTGCCGCTGCCCTTCGGTTGCGTTGCCACCGATCTCGCCAACGGCCGCGAAGTCTGGCTGCGCGAGGGTTCGGTGGTGGCAGCGGTACGCGCCTCGATTGCGGTGCCCGGTCTTCTTGCGCCGGTCAAGCGGGACGGCCGGCTGCTGGTCGACGGCGGTCTCGTCAATCCCGTGCCGGTCTCGCTGTGCCGCGCGCTCGGCGCCGACATCGTCGTCGCCGTGGACCTCGGCTCCGACATCGTCGGCAGCTCGCTCAAGCGCGGCGTGCCGGCGGAAGATCGTCACGGTCCGAGTTGGTCCGAGCGGATCATGGCCAGCCTCGGGCTGAAGGGCAACGGCGATTTGCCCTCCATGACCAGCGTGCTGACCACCAGCGTGAACATCATGCAGACGCGCATCGCCCGCAGCCGCCTGGCCGGCGAACCGGCCGACGTGCTGGTCTCGCCGCGCCTTGCCCACCTCGGGCTGATGGATTTCCACCGCGCGGCGGAGGCGATGCCGGAAGGCGTCGCGGCGGTGAAACGCGCGCTGCCCGCCATCGAGTATGCGCTGACCGCATGAACGGGCTGCTCGATTCGCTGCGCGCCGTCGTCGGCGCCGCATACGTCCTCACCGAGCCCGCCGATGTTGCGCCTTACGCGACCGACTGGCGCGGCCGGTATTCCGGCACGGCGCTCGCGATAGTCAGGCCCGGCGACACGCATCAGGTCGCCGAAGTGATGCGCCTGTGCGCGCAAGCCGGCGTCGCCGTCGTGCCGCAAGGCGGCAACACGGGCCTGTGCGGCGGCGCCACGCCCACCCGTGGCGAAGTCGTCATCAGCCTGACCCGGCTCGATCGCGTGCGCGCCGTCGACGTCGCCAACAACACCATCACCGTCGAGGCCGGCTGCACGCTGGCCGCGGTACAGGATGCCGCCGCCAGGGCGGACCGCCTGTTCCCGCTCTCGCTGGCCGCCGAGGGCACCGCCACCATCGGCGGCAACCTCGCTACCAACGCGGGCGGTGTCCAGGTGCTGCGCTACGGCAACGCGCGTGAGCTGTGCCTGGGTCTCGAAGTGGTGCTGCCCGACGGCCGTGTCTGGAACGGCCTCAGGGCTTTGCGCAAGGACAACACCGGCTACGATCTGAAGCACCTTTTCATCGGTGCCGAGGGCACGCTGGGCCTGATCACCGCCGCCGTGCTGAAGCTCTACTCGCGCCCGCGCCAGGTGGCGACCGCCTGGACGAGCGTGCCGACGCCGCAGGCGGCCGTGGCATTGCTGACACGCCTGCGCGAGCGCATCGGCGGCCGCGTCACCGCCTTCGAATTGGTCAGCCGGCAATCGCTCGAACTGGTGCTGAAAAACATTCCGCACAGCCGCGACCCCTTGCCCGGCCGCTCGCCCTGGCAGGTGTTGATCGAGCTGTCGGACACGATGGAGTCGGAACTCGACGCCGCCCTGCAGGAGGTGCTCGTCGAAGCGGTCGAGGCCGGGGAAGCAAACGATGCCGCGCTCGCCCGCAGCGAGGAGCAGGCGCTGGCGTTCTGGCGGTTGCGCGAGAACATCTCAGAGGCCCAGAAGATCGAGGGCGTCTCGATCAAGCACGACATCTCGTTGCCGGTCTCGCGCATTCCGGAATTCATCGACCGCTGCGACGCGGCGCTTGTCGCAGCGTTTCCCGGCCTGCGCATCGTCTGCTTCGGCCACCTCGGCGACGGCAACCTGCACTACAACCAGTCCAGGCCGGCTGCGCAGGACAACGCCGACTTCATCGTGCAGAGCGGAGCGGTCAATCGCATCGTGCACGACCTCGTTGCGGAACTGGACGGTTCGATTTCCGCCGAGCACGGCCTCGGCCAGCTCAAGCGTGACGAGATCCTGCGCTACAAGAGCGCGGTGGAAATGGACATGATGCGTGCCGTCAAGAAAGCCCTCGATCCCGCGGGGCTAATGAACCCCGGCAAGGTGCTCTAAAAAAGTTTGCTGCACTGCTTTACAGCCATGTTAGCGATCCATATAATGCGCGCTCTCTTGTGGGGGTATCGCTCAGCTGGGAGAGCGCTTGCATGGCATGCAAGAGGTCCGCGGTTCGATCCCGCGT
>JAEHDA010000274.1 GCA_016880655.1 Rhodocyclaceae bacterium | reverse complement strand
GCGGGTGGTGCTGGTCAACACTGAAACATGGGGCTTAAGTCCGCTGAAACGGCACTTGACGTTCCAGAATTTCTCAAAGCCGATGTCTGCCGCAAAGCCGCTTTCAGTCACATGATAGTCAAACATCTTGAGCCACTTCGTCGATGCCGTCGAGCAGCGTCTTGATGCGCTCGGGCAGGCTGTCCTTGTCGTTGCTCTTGATGCAGCCGCTGGTGACATAGGCCAGCTTCTGGCCGACCTTGTCGATTACCCCGAAGCCGGTGACGCGGAGGCCGGGGTCGATGCCAAGGATGCGGACGGGTGTATTCATGCTGGTAGCGAAAGATACACTGGGGCATCGCCGCTGCGGAAGTTCTACCGCCGATAGGTCATAATTGTCGAAAATAGATGGGGAGGACGCGATGAACCAAATGAACATCCGGACACGGCTCTACGTGCTGATCGGCTTCGCCGCGCTGATGCTGTTATTGGTCGGCATCGCCGGCATGACCGGGATCGCGGCTTCGAATGCGACCATTGCCGCGCTCTACAACGACAACCTGAAGGCCATCGACCAGCTCAACGAGATCCGCAACAACCAGATGCAGATGAGCATCAGCCTGGCGGCGGCGCGCCAGGAAAGCGATGCCTTCGAGATCGTTGCACATACGGACAAGGTGGGCAGCCGCATCTTCAAGATCGAAAGCCTGCTCAAGGAGTACGAGAGTCGTGCGCTGACGCCCGAAGAGCGCCAGCTGTACGACGCCTTCGTCAAGGCGCGGCTCAATTTCGGACGTACCGGCGTGATGCCGATGATCGACCTGCTACAGCGCGAGAAGTTCGCCAAGGCCGACGAACTGCGCAAGACGGTCTTCGAGCCCGCCTACACCCAGGCCTCCGCCGCGATCGATGCCCTGCTCAACTACCAGGTCGAGCGTGCCCGGACGGAGTACGAGGCGGCAAGCACGGCCGCTGCCCGTGTGCGGGCAGTCACCATCGGCAGCATGCTGGTCGGTTTGGCGCTGTCCGTCTTCGCCGGCTTGTTCATCACGCGCGCCATCACCCGCAGCGTCGCAGAACTGATGAAGGCGGCCACCGGCCTGGCCGAGGGCAACCTGGCGGTGCGCGCAGAGATCAACGGCGGCTGCGAACTCAGCCAGGTGGCACGCGCCTTCAACAAGATGGCGGACGACTTCGCGGCCATCCTGAGCCAGGTGCAGCAGGCGGCGGCCCGTGTCGTGGATACCTCGGCGGGCGTTGCCGACACCGCGAACCAGGTGGCGCAGGCTTCGCAGGCCCAGGCCGGACATGCCGCCGACGCCTCGTCGTCGGCGGAGCAGCTCGACCGCACCATCGGTGGCCTGGTTGCACGCAGCGAGAAGGTGGCCGGCGCGGCCGAGGAAACCAGCGGCCTGGCCGTCGAGGGACAACAGGTGGTGAACCAGGCGGTCGATGGCATCCGCGCCATCGCTGCCACCTTCAGCCAATCGGCGCGGCTGGTCGATGCACTCGGCCAGCGTTCCGACCAGATCGGCGCGATCGTCGCCGTGATCAAGGAAATCGCCGACCAGACCAACCTGCTGGCGCTCAACGCGGCGATCGAGGCGGCGCGCGCCGGCGAACAAGGGCGCGGCTTCGCGGTCGTCGCCGACGAGGTGCGCAAGCTGGCCGAACGCACCACCGGAGCCACCGCCGAGATTTCCACGATGATCGCCTCGATCCAGAGCGAGACCCGCGAGGCGGTGCGCAACATGGAGGACGGCAGCCGTCAGGTCGACACCGGTCTGCAACTCGCCGAACAGGCTGGCGTCGCGCTCGAGCGCATCAACGAGAGCATCCGGTCGGTTGCGGCGGGGATCCGCGAAACCGCCGCGGTGACGCACGAGCAGGCCGCCACCAGCCGCGAGATTTTCGGGCGCGTCGAGAGCATCGCGCACATGGCAACCGACAACAGCGCGGCCGTCTCGGGCACCACCGAGGCCGTACGCGGCCTCAAGCAACTCGCCGAGGAACTGCGGCGGCTGGTGTCGCGCTTCCGCCTTGCCTGAAACGGCCCGAGCCCCGGCAGCGCGAAAGTCAGTGCCGGCGGTACGCCGTTACTCGGCCATCACCGCCGTCGTGTAAACCTCCTGCACGTCGTCGAGTCCTTCGAGCGCGTCGAGCAGCTTCTGCATCCTTGCCGCGTCGTCGCCGGCGAACTCGGTTTCGCTGCCCGGCTTCATGGTCACTTCGGCGAACTCTGGAGTGAGGCCCGCCTTCTCCAGCGCGTCCTTGACCGCGAGGAAGTCGCCCGGCCCGGTGATGACCTCGATGGAACCGTCCGCATTGGTCATCACGTCTTCCGCGCCCGCCTCGATGGCGGCGTCCATCACCTTCTCTTCCGAGACGCCTGGCGCGAAGATGATCTGGCCGCAGTGCTTGAACATGAAAGCCACCGAGCCGTCGGTGCCCATGTTGCCGCCATACTTGTTGAAGGCGTGGCGGACTTCGGCGACGGTGCGCACCTTGTTGTCGGTCAGGCAATCGACCATCACTGCCGCGCCGTTGATGCCGTAGCCCTCGTAGCGGATCTCGACGTAATCGACGCCTTCGAGCTCGCCGGTGCCCTTCTTGATCGCGTTGTCGATCTTGTCCTTGGGCATGTTGACGGCCTTGCCCTTGTCCACGGCCATCCGCAGGCGCGGGTTGAAGCCCACATCGCCGCCGCCCATCTTGGCCGCAACGGTGATTTCCTTCGCAATCTTGGAGAACGCCGCGCCGCGTTTCTCGTCCTGGCGCCCCTTGCGGTGCTGGATGTTGGCCCATTTGGAATGGCCGGCCATGATGATTTCCTTTATTGCTGCGTAAAATGGACGAAATTTTACCATCCGGGGAGTGCCCAGAATGAGCCGTCCTTTACCTGTCGCCATAGCCGGCAACGCTGACGCTGGCGAAATCTCGCTGCTCCCCGCGCTCGCCAACCGCCACGGCCTGATCACTGGCGCCACCGGCACCGGCAAGACCGTCACCCTGCAACGCCTGACGGAACAGTTCTCCGCCATCGGCGTGCCGGTGTTCCTCGCCGACGTGAAGGGCGACCTCTCGGGTCTGGGTGCGGAAGGCGTCAAGTCCGAGAAGCTGGCCAAGCGGCTGGAGAAGCTGGGCGTCACCGACTGGGCGCCGGTCAAGAACCCCGTGGTGTTCTGGGACGTGTTCGGCGAGAGCGGCCACCCGGTGCG
>JAEHDA010000044.1 GCA_016880655.1 Rhodocyclaceae bacterium | reverse complement strand
GTCGAAGAAGAAGTCGGGCTGGAATTCCTTGAGGAACGGGCCCTTGGGCAGGCCGCCGAGGAACATCGCCTCGTCGACGGCGATGTGCCAGTCCATCAGGGTCCGCACGGCGCGCTCGTGCGCGGGCGCGCTGCGCGCCGTGACCAGTGCGGTGCGGATGCGCATCGGCAGTTCGCCGCTGGCCGCTTGCAGGCGATGCAGCGCTTCCAGCAACGGCTTGAACGGCCCGGCCGGCAGCGGCCGGCTCACGTGGTGCTTCTCGTGGGCGACGAAGGCCGGCAGGCCGTCGCGCTGGTAGACCTGCTCGGCCTCGTCCGAAAACAGCACGGCGTCGCCGTCGAAGGCGATGCGCACTTCGTCAGGATGGCGGTCGGCATCGACGAAGGACTGCGGATAAACGCGCGCCGACGGGAACCCCGCCGCCAGCGCGGCGCGCACGTCGCCGTCGTCCGCCGAAAGGAACAGGTGCGCACCGAGCGGATTGAGGTAGTGGTACGGCGCCTTGCCGCGCGTGAACACGCCGCGCTCCACCGACAACCCCGCCGCTTCCGCCGAGCGGAACACGCGCAGGCCCGACACCGGATCGTTGCGCGAGAGGATCACCACCTCGACGCGATGCCGGCCGTCGGAATTGAAGGCGAGCAGCTTCTTCACCAGCGGGAAGGCCGCGCCCGGCCGCGCCGGCTGGTCGAGGCGGTCCAGCTGCACCGCCATGTAGGCGGAGTCGTTCGCATCCTCGAACACCTTGTTCTCTTCCTCGAAGTCGAACAGGGCGCGGGAGGACAGCGCGACGACGAGTTTTCCTTCGAGGCTCACAGGCACTTCACTGTCCCCATTTCGATCGGAACTCCTCGGGCGTCAGGACCGGGATGCGGAAGCGCCGTTTCAACGCCAGCAAATCCTCATCCCCTGTCACCAGGGCATCGGCATGGGCAGCCGCGGCCAGTCGCAGAAACGGAACGTCGTCCGGGTCGCGACAGTTCGGCAGGCGGCCGGCATTCGACAAGGCGACGACCTCGGCAAAGGGAAGAAAGTCAGCCAGCACGGTTCGCTGGTCTTCCGCCGTCAGCCGGAACTTGGGGTAGCCGAGCACCCGGATGAGTTCCTGCGTCGTATCCCGGGAAACCAGGGGTATCGCGCGCCCTGTCCGCCACGCCTCGCGCAACCAGGCGAGACGCCCGGCGGAAAACAGCAGCGCCGAAACGACCACGTTGGTGTCGAAAACGGCACGACACGGCTTCAGGCCTTCTTGCGCGCCCACTTCACCGCATCCGCGACATCCTGCTCGTCCAGCCCAAGCTCGGCGAGTTTCGCCCGCACCGCGTCGCCGCGCTCGACACGCACCGGGGTTAGCACGATGCGACCGTTCTCGGCGCTGACCTCGAAGTAGTCCGACGGACTGACCTCGGCCAAGACCGCCTTGGGCAGCGTCACCTGATTCTTGCTCGTCACCTTGGCTAACATGGCTTTTTCCTATAGTAAGGATTCCTTACTTCATTGTATCGCCATACGCCGATGGCAAGCAAGGCGCTTACTGTTCCTCGGCGACAGGCAGCCGCAGCAGGTACTGGCCGGACTTCTCGTCGCGCGCCACCACCAGCAGCTTGCGCTTCTCGGCGTCCTCGACCAGTTCGCGGAAGGAGCGATAGCCGTAGGCCGATTCGGCGAATCCGGGACGGCGGCGCTTCATGGTCGGCTTGACCATCGAGCCCCAGATTTTCTCGTCCGAGCCGCGCTCGTCGATCAATTCCTCGACGGTCTCGACCAGGAAATCGAGCGCTTCCTGGCGCGGATCTTCCTCACCCCTTTCGTCGGCCTTCTCTTCGACCTTCTCTTCGGCCTTGGCGGGCGCCTTCTTCGTCCTGGCCGGCGCGGCCTTGGCGGGCGCCTTCTTCTCGGCGCGCTTCTTCTTCGCCTCCTGCTCGCGCACCAGGTCGTCGTAGTAGATGAATTCGTCGCAGTTGGCGGCCAGCAGGTCGGAAGTCGCCGCGCGGACGCCGATGCCGATCACGTACTTGTCGTTCTCGCGCAGCTTCGAGACCAGCGGCGAGAAATCGGAATCGCCGCTGATGATGACGAAACTGTCCATGTGCGCCTTGGTGTAGCAGAGGTCGAGCGCATCGACCACCATGCGGATGTCGGCCGAGTTCTTGCCCGACTGCCGCACATGCGGAATCTCTATCAGTTCGAAGGCCGCCTCGTGCATCGGCGCCTTGAACTCCTTGTAGCGGTCCCAGTCGCAATAAGCCTTCTTGACCACGATGCTGCCCTTGAGCAGCAGGCGTTCGAGCACCTTGCGGATGTCGAACTGGGCGAACTTGGCATCGCGCACGCCAAGTGCGATATTCTCGAAGTCGCAGAACAGCGCCATGCTGGTAATTTCCGGTTGTGTGGCCATGTGTCTTACCTTTTCCAAGCAAACGAGGTGGAACGCCGTGATCCAGCCAGAACATTGTAGGACATGCCTGCGCGCCGCACTGACGGTCTTCGTTTGCGGCTTCGGTTCCGCCGCCATGGCCGAGGACCTGATCGCGAAGGTCGAAGCCAAACCGCTAACCGAGCTCTGGCTCAATCCCGGTTTCTATTCGTACCACTTCCAGCGCGACAAGGGCCTCAACAACAGCAACTACGGCTTCGGCGCCGAGTACCGCTTCAGCACGGTCGCTTCCGTCACCGCCGGCCGCTTCTACAACAGCGACCGCAAGTATTCCAGCTACCTCGGCATCTACTACCAGCCGTTCACCGTCGGTCCGGTGCGCATCGGCGCCGTGGTCGGCGGCTTCGACGGCTATCCGAAGATGCGCGACGGCGGCTGGTTCCTGGCCGCGATTCCGATGCTGAGCTACGAATACGGCCGCGTCGGACTGAACGTCGCCATCGTGCCCTCGTACAAGGACCGCCTCTACGGCGCGATCTCCTTTCAGCTCAAACTCAAGGTTCTCGACTGATTTCGACCAGCGTACCCAAGGCCGCATAGAAGATCGCGGTGCGGACGGTCAGTCCCTCGTCGCCGAACAGCGCCGCGTAGCGTTCCAGTTGCGGCCGGTAGCCTACGGCATGTGTTGCAAGGTCGCCTTCCGGCCGCGCGGTCTTGTAATCGATGATCCAGCGCGTGCCGTGCTCGACGAAGGTGCGATCGACGATGCTGGTCGCCGGGGTCGGCGTGTCGCCATGGCTGACTTTTGCCAATGCCAGTTCGGAGGCGGCGCCTGCGCGCGCCCGAAGCACCCAGCGGCCATCGTCGCTCGCCAGGGTGGTCGCCATGATCGCAACGACGCGCTCCGCGCCCAGCGCCGCATCGCGGTCGCCGCAGCCCTGCTGCGCGAGCCAGGTTTCCATCGCGCTGCGCAGGCCGCCGATGCGCGCGG
>JAEHDA010000273.1 GCA_016880655.1 Rhodocyclaceae bacterium | reverse complement strand
TCTCGTCCTCTTCGACCAACTGGTCGATCAGCTCGCGGTGGGCATGCGCGACCGTGTCGAAATCGGCATCGCCGGATTCGTGTTCGAGCACCTCGACCACGTCGGCGCGATCGTGCGCGGGCAGGTCGAGCAGCTTGCATTCGGCGCCGAAGCGCTCGCGAATGTCGGCGACCAGCGCGGGCAGATCGACGTTGTCGGCGTCGATCTTGTTGATGACGACCATGCGCGCCAGGCCGCGCGCCTTGGCCGCACGCATCATGCGCTCGGTCATCAGCTCGACACCGGTCTGGGCGTTGACGACGACCATGGCGGTGTCGACGGCCGCCAGCGAGGCGACGGCCTGGCCGGCGAAATCAGGATAGCCCGGCGCGTCGACCAAATGGATGTGCACGCCTTCGGCGGCGAAATTGACCAGCGCTGAATTCAGGGAGTGGCCCGCCGCCTTTTCCTGCGGGTCGAAATCGCAGACCGTGCTGCCCTTTTCCACCGCGCCCTTGGCAGGAATCGCGCCGGCCCTGAACAACAAGGCTTCCGCAAGGGTGGTCTTGCCGGAACCGCCGTGGCCTACAAGCGCAACGGCGCGGATAGCTTCGGTGGCGTAGCTCGCCATGATGCAACTCCCTATCTGTTGTTGGTCGTTGCGGTCGATTCTACGCCTGTCGGCGCGGGGCTTTTACTCCACCGTGACGCTCTTGGCCAGGTTGCGCGGCTTGTCGACGTCCGTGCCCTTCACCAGCGCCGCGTGGTACGAGAGCAGTTGCAGCGGCACGACGTGCAGGATGGGCGAGAGCAGGCCGTAGTGCTCGGGCAGGCGCAGGACGTGCACGCCCTCGGTCGCCTGCACTTCGGAATCCGCATCGGCGAACACATAGAGTTCGCCGCCGCGCGCCTTCACTTCCTGCAGGTTGGACTTGAGCTTCTCCAGCAGGGAGTCATTGGGCGCGACGGAGATGACGGGCATGTCCTTGTCCACCAGCGCCAGCGGGCCGTGCTTGAGTTCACCGGCCGGGTAGGCCTCGGCGTGGATGTAGGAGATTTCCTTGAGCTTGAGCGCGCCTTCGAGGGCGATCGGGTAATGGTGGCCGCGGCCGAGGAACAGCGCGTGCTGCTTGCCGGCGAAGCGGCCGGCCCACTTTTCGATTTCCGGTTCCAGCGTCAGCGTCCGGGTAACGGCGACGGGCAGGTGGCGCAGGGCGACGAGGTGCTTGCGCTCCTCATCTTCGGTCAGGCGGCCACGCTGCTTGGCCAGCACCAGCGCCAGCAGGGCCAGCGCGGCGAGCTGGGTGGTGAAGGCCTTGGTCGAGGCGACGCCGATTTCGGGGCCGGCGCGGGTGAGGAACTTGAGCGCGGCCTCGCGGATCAGCGCCGATTCGGGCACGTTGCAGATGGTCAGCGTCTTGGTCATGCCCATCGCCTTGGCGTGCTTGACGGCAGCGAGGGTGTCGGCGGTTTCGCCCGACTGCGAGATGGCGACGACCAGCAGGTTCGGGTTCGGCACGGAAACACGATAACGGTATTCGCTGGCGATTTCGACCTGGCAGGGCAGCCCGGCGAGTTCCTCGATCCAGTAGCGAGCGACGAGGCCGGCGTGGTAGCTGGTGCCGCAGGCGATGATGAGCACGCCCTGCGCGTCCTTCATGATCTCGGGCGCGGCGGTGCCGAACAGGTTCGGCGAGAGGCCGGCGCCGCCGGCGATCATTTCCAGCGTGTTGGCCAGGGCCTGCGGCTGCTCGAAGATTTCCTTCTGCATGTAGTGGCGGTACTGGCCGAGCTCGACGGCATCCGCCGACAGGCTGGACTCGAAACTGGGCCGCTCGGCCTTGCTGCCGTCCGGCCGGACGATGCGGATGCCGGTGCGGGTGAGTTCGGCGATGTCGCCGTCCTCCAGATAGATCATGGTGCGCGTAACTTGCAGCAGCGCGGCGGCGTCGGAGCCGGCGTAGTTGCCGCCCTCGCCGATCCCGAGCAGCAGCGGCGCGCCGTTGCGGGCGACGACGATGCGGTCCTCGCCTTCCTTGAGCACGGCGATGGCGTAGGCGCCGGTCAGGCGATTGGTGGTCAGGCGCACGGCCTCGAACAGGTCCGGCGTCTTCTTCAGCGTTTCCTGGAGCAGGTGGGCGACGACTTCGGTATC
>JAEHDA010000272.1 GCA_016880655.1 Rhodocyclaceae bacterium | reverse complement strand
GGTCTTCCATGAACTCGGCCGGGTTCGCCAGCTCAAGCAGGGCAACCCGAAGCTGATCATCGGCGTCGGCGGCTGCGTCGCCAGCCAGGAGGGTGACGCGATCGTCGCCCGCGCTCCCTACGTCGACGTCGTCTTCGGCCCGCAGACCCTGCATCGCCTGCCCGAACTGATCACCCGCCATCGCGCCTCCGGGCGCGCCGAGGTCGACGTGTCGTTTCCCGAGATCGAGAAATTCGACAGCCTGCCGCAGGGCCGTGCCGAAGGCGCCTCGGCGTTCGTTTCGGTGATGGAAGGCTGCTCGAAGTTCTGCACCTACTGCATCGTTCCCTACACCCGTGGCGACGAGGTCTCGCGGCCGTTGGCCGACGTGCTCGGCGAGGTGTCACGGCTAACTTTGCAGGGTGTGCGCGAGATCAACCTGCTCGGCCAGAACGTCAATGCCTATCGCGGCGTGATGCCGGATGGCGAGACCGCGGACCTCGCCTTCCTGATCGAGGCGCTGGCCGGGATGCCCGAAGTCGAGCGCCTGCGCTACACCACCTCGCATCCGCGCGAGATGACCGATCGCCTGATCGATCTCTACCGGCGCGTACCGAAGCTGGTGTCGCATCTGCACCTTCCTGTGCAGTCGGGTTCGGACCGCGTCCTCGCCGCCATGAAGCGCGGCTACACCGTGCTTGAATACAAGTCGCTGGTGCGCAAGCTGCGCGCCGCGCGGCCGGACATCTCCATTTCCACCGACTTCATCGTCGGCTTCCCCGGCGAAACGGCGGAGGACTTCGAGAAGACCATGAGGCTGATCGACGAGGTCGGCTTCGACGCCAGCTTCTCGTTCATCTTCAGTCCGCGCCCCGGCACGCCGGCCGCGGACATGGCCGACGACACGCCTGCCGAGCTCAAGACCGCGCGCCTGATGCGCCTGCAAAAGCGCATCGAGGAACTGGCTTTCGCCGTTTCCGAAAGCATGGTCGGCTCCGTCCAGCGCGTGCTGGTCGAGGGTGCGTCGAAGAAGAGCGCCCACGAACTGGCCGGGCGTACCGACAACAATCGCATCGTGAACTTCGTCGGTTCGCCGAGATTGATCGGCAGCTTTGCCGAGGTGCGCATTACGTCCGCGCTGCCGCACAGCCTGCGCGGCGAAGTGGTAACCCACGAATCGTGAAAGACAAACCGCTCGACGTCACCCTCGCGCCGCTCGACAACGAGCGCCTGGCCAATTTCTGCGGGCCGCTCGACGAGCACCTGCGCCAGATCGAAACCGCCTTCGACGTCACCATCGGTCGGCGCGGCGAGCATTGCCGATTGACCGGCGATGCCGGCAAGCTCAAGCTCGCCGCCGCGGCGCTGGAATACTTCTACGCCGCCGCCAGACAGCCGCTCTCGGTCGACGACATCCAGCTCGGCCTGGTCGAGCTGCGCAACCGCAGCCAGGCGCAGCCGCCCGCACCTGCGCTGATGACCAGGAAAAGCGACCTGCACGGCCGCACGCCGAACCAGGTCCAGTACATCCGCCAGATCCAGGAACACGACATCACCTTCGGCGTCGGCCCGGCCGGCACTGGCAAGACCTACCTCGCCGTCGCTTCGGCAGTGGATGCTTTCGAGCGCGATCTGGTGCAGCGCATCGTCCTGACCCGTCCCGCGGTGGAAGCCGGCGAGCGGCTCGGCTTCCTGCCCGGCGACCTGGCGCAGAAGGTCGACCCTTACCTGCGGCCGCTCTACGACGCGCTCTACGATCTGATGGGTTTCGACAAGGTCGGTCGGCTGTTCGAGAAGGGCCACATCGAAATCGCGCCGCTCGCCTACATGCGCGGCCGTACGCTCAACCACGCCTTCATCATCCTGGACGAGGCGCAGAACACGACGCCCGAGCAGATGAAGATGTTCCTCACCCGCATCGGCATCGGCGCCAAGGCGGTGGTCACCGGCGACGTGACGCAGATCGATTTGGTGAAGGGACAGAAGTCGGGCCTGGTCGAAGCGCGGCGCATCCTCGCCGACGTGCGCGGCCTGGCCTTCACCGACTTCACCGCCGGCGACGTGGTGCGGCATCCGCTGGTGGCACGCATCGTCGAGGCTTACGAGTCCCATGCCAAGAAGACTGCCTGAGTTGACGCTCGGCGTGCAATACGGCTGCAAAGATGCGTCGCTACCATCGCGCCCGCAAGTGCGCCGCTGGGTGCGCGCCAGTTGCGCTCGGCCCGCCGAAGTGGCGGTGCGCTTCGTCGATGCGGAAGAAGGGCAGATGCTCAACCGTGACTATCGCCACAAGGACTACGCCACCAACGTGTTGTCCTTCGTGTATGAGAACGAGCCGCGCGTGGCGGGCGACCTCGTGGTCTGCCTGCCCGTGGTGCTGCGCGAGGCGGCGGAGCAGGGCAAGAGCGCCGAGGCGCACTTCGCCCACCTGATCGTGCATGGTATGCTGCACCTGTTGGGTTACGACCACGAGACCGGCGCCAAAGACGCTGCCCGCATGGAAGCGCAAGAGCGCGAAATCCTCGCCGGCCTGGGTTATCCCGATCCCTATTGCTGATTGATGGACCCAGACAGCCATAAACCGTCCCTGCTCGAAAGGCTCTCGTCGCTGCTGATGCGCGAGCCGGAGGACCGCGAACAACTCCTGCAACTCCTGCATGGCGCCTTCGAGCGCAACCTGCTCGATGGCGATGCGCTGTCGATCATCGAGGGTGCCATGTCGGTGTCCGACATGCAGGTGCGCGACGTCATGGTGCCGCGGGCGCAGATGGACGTGGTCAGCGTCCATGATCCGATCGAGAAGATCGCCGAGTTCGTCATCGAGGCGACCCACTCGCGCTATCCCGTGGTGGGCGAGAACCGCGACGACGTGATCGGCATCCTGCTGGCTAAGGAACTGCTGCGTCACTTCGCCGGCAAGGAATTCGACCTGCGCGATACCCTGCGCCCGGCCGTGTTCATTCCCGAGTCGAAGCGACTGAATGTCCTGCTGCGCGAGTTCCGCGCCTCGCGCAACCATATGGCGCTCGTGGTCGACGAATACGGCGGCGTTTCCGGCCTGGTCACCATCGAGGACGTGCTGGAGCAGATCGTCGGCGACATCGAGGACGAGTATGACTTCGACGAGGCCGAGGGCAACATCGTGCTCGACAACGTCGGCCGCTATCGGGTCAAGGCCGTCACCGAGATCGTCGACTTCAACGCCGCCTTCGGCACCAGCTTTCCCGATGAAGATTACGATACCGTCGGCGGCATGGTCATCCACCACCTGGGCCGGCTGCCCAAGCGCAACGAGGTGGTCATCCTCGACAACCTGCGCTTGCAGGTGCTGCGCGCCGACAGCCGGCGCATCCATACGCTCCTTGTCGACCAGCAGCGCAGCCTGGCGCTGAATCCGGACGAATGAGGCAGCCGCTGCTCGTCGCGTTGCTGGCGGGCGCGGCGACGGTATTCGGCTTCGCACCCTTCGAGCTGTTCCCGATTCCGTTCATCACGCTCGCCGTGCTGTTCGCGCTCTGGCGGCGTGCCGATACGCCACGCCGCGCCGCGCTGCTCGGCTTCGTCTGGGGCATGGGCTGCTTCCTCGGCGGAGTTTCCTGGGTCTATGTCAGCCTGCACGATGTCGGCGGCATGGCCCTGCCTATCGCCGCAGTCGCCACGCTGGCGTTCTGCGCCATCCTCGCCGTATTCCCCGCGCTGGCCGGCTACCTGTATCGGCGTACTGCCATGACTGACTTTTCCAATGCCCTGCTGCTCGCGGGGGTCTGGACGCTCACCGAGTGGCTGCGCGGCTGGGTGCTGACCGGCTTCCCCTGGCTGGCGATCGGCTACTCGCAAACGCCGCCCAGTCCGCTGGCCGGCTACGCGCCGCTGCTGGGCGTCTTCGGCGTCGGGTTCCTGGTGGCCGGCGTGTCGTCATGGCTGACTTTCTACTGGCGCAAGCCTGCCGCCTGGCTGGCCGTCGCCGCCATCCTCGGCGGCGGCTATGGCTTGCGCGGCGTGCAATGGACCGAGCCGGTCGGCGAACCGCTCACCGTCAGCCTGCTCCAGGGCAACATTCCGCAGAGCCTCAAGTGGGCGCCCGAAAATCTGTCGCTGTCGATGGAGACCTACGCGCGCCTCGCCGCTGAGCACCCGGCACGCTTGACCGTGCTGCCGGAAACCGCCATTCCGCTCTTGTTCGACCAGATTCCGCACGACCTGCTGCGCCGGCTGGCGACCAACGGCGACGTGCTGATCGGCAGCGCCATCCGCATGCGCGACGGCCGCTACACCAATGGCGCGATCGCGCTGACGCCCGAGCTCGGCATTCAGTCCTATTCGAAGCTGCACCTGGTGCCCTACGGCGAGTACGTGCCGCCGGGCTTCGCGTGGTTCTTCGGCCTGGTCAACATTCCGATGTCGAATTTCAGCGCCGGGCCACCCGACCAGAAGCCGCTCGCCGTGGCCGGCCAGCGCATCATGCCCAACATCTGCTACGAGGACTTGTTCGGCGAAGAGATACTCGCCGGACTGCCGGAGGCGACACTGCTCATCAACCTCTCCAACACGGCGTGGTTCGGCGATTCCCTGGCGCAGCCGCAGCACCTGCAGATCGCCCGTGTGCGCGCGCTGGAAACCGGCCGGCCGGTGCTGCGCGCGACCAATACGGGCATGACCGCCGCCGTGGCCCCGGACGGCACGGTGACCGCGAAACTGCAACCGTTTGTTACCGGGGCGTTGATCGTTTCGGTTCGTGGCTACACTGGAACTACACCGTATGCCCGCATCGGCAACTGGGCGGCGGTGCTGCTGGCGCTGGCGGCCTGCCTGCCGTCGGTGCTGACCGGTCAACGCAAGCGTTCGCTACGGCGTTAGGTGACATCATGAAGACGATCAGATTCCCTGCGATGGCCGCACTGGTGGCGTTGCTGGCAGTGCCGGCGTTCGCCCAGACCGCGGAAGACAGCCAGCCCGACATGGTCGCACCGCCCCGCTTGTCGGTCGCCGAGGGCGACGTGCAATTCTGGCGCCCCGCTTCGGACGGCTGGGAACCCGCCCAGATCAACGCCGCGCTCGCCGAAGGCGATTCCGTCAACGCGGGCGGCGATGCCACCGTCGAATTGCAGGTCGGCCCGCGCGACTACGTGCGCATGATGGCCAACACGCAGCTGACGCTCGAAACCCACGACTCCGGCATGATCCATTTCCGCCTCGGCTCCGGCGTGACGTCGTTCGACCTGCGTGGCGGACGGTCCGGGCAACTGGTCAGGATCGATACCGAGGACGCCAACATCGTGGTCGGCGGTCGCGGCTACTACCGGATCGCGGCTCGCGAAGGCGAAACGCGCATCGTCGTCCGCAATCAGGGTCGCGCCACGCTCACCTTCGCCGACGGCCGCAGCCGCAGCATCGGCGCCGGCGAGGAACTCGTCGTCCAGGGCGGTGGCGCCCGCGTCGACAGCCATGGCGCCCCGCCCCTGGACGCCTGGGATCGCTGGAACGATGCCCGCTCCGACTACTACGCCGCCGCCGTCAGCAACCGCTACGTGCCCGAAGACGTCTATGGCGCCGCCGATCTGGACCAGCACGGCCGCTGGCGTGAGGACAGCACCTACGGCTGGATCTGGGTGCCCGCCGTCGCGTCCGGCTGGGCGCCCTACAGCACGGGCAGTTGGCAGTGGGATCCGATCTACGGCTGGACCTGGGTCGATGTGGCGCCTTGGGGCTGGACCACCAGCCACTATGGCCGCTGGGTTCACTTCGGCGGCGCGTGGGCGTGGGCGCCCGGACCGCGCCGCGCGCGCGTCGCATATGCGCCTGCACTGGTCGCCTTCGTCCACGGCCCGGTCGGGATGAGCTGGGTTGCGCTCGGCTGGGGCGAGCCGCTGGTTCCCTGGTGGGGCCGGCCTGGCTTCCGCGGCTCTGCATGGTGGGGCGGCTGGGGTGGCCCACGCGTCGCCTATCACCATGAGCATCATGAGTATCGCAACCGCAGCATCGGCACCGCGGTCATCACCGTGCGTGAAAACGAGTTCGGCCGGCACCGCATCCGTGGTTCGAGTCTGCCGCTGGCACCTGGCGTCGACCTGCGCCCGGTTCGCGGCGACCATCCGGTCCGCGTCGCTCCCGAGCGCGAGCGCCGCCGCGATGCGGCGCCACCGCCGCGTCCGCACCTCGACCCGGTGCAGCGGCAGGAGCGGCGCATGGAACCGCGCATGGAACCGCGATCGCAACGCGAGATGGCACCGCAAGCACGACCGGCGCCCGAAGCCGAGCGGCACGCGCCGCAGCAGCAGATGGTCATTCCGGCGCCGCGTCCGGCCGATGCCGGGCCGCGGGAACAGCGTGAACAGCGCCAGCAAATGGAGCAGCGCGAACGTCCCCGCTTCGAATCGCGGATGGAAGAGCGCCGGCCGGAGCCCGTAGTGGTACAGCCGCGGGTCGTGGCCCCGGCAATGCCCGCACCTGTCGTCCAGCCGCGCGTCATCGCGCCGGCGCCGGAGATGCGTCGCGAGGCGCCGATTCAGCGCGAAATGCCGCGCGAGATGCAACGCGAGCGCAGGCAGGAAGAGCGCATCATCATCCAGCGCGAACCGCAGCGCGTCCAGCCGCCACGCATGGAGCAGCCGCGGATGGAGCAGCCCAGGATTGAGCCGCCGCGGATGGAGGTTCCCCGGCCGCAAGTGCCGCATCCGTCTGCGCCGGACGTGCAGCGGCGCGGCGGCGATCGGGATCAGGGCGGCCATCGGGATCGCGGCCGGCCGCGCGGCCCGGGCGATCGCGACTGACGAAGCGTCGCAGAGTCGCCGGTGGAGTGAGCCTTCCGGCCAGTCAAGCCGCGATCAGAAGTTGATCCCGGCCTTCGCGCCAAGCGTGAGGTTGTCGAAGTTCACGCCGCTCTTGCTCTGCGTGTCGTGGTAGCGCGCATCGGCGCCGAAGTACCAGGCGCCTGAACGGTAATTGATGCCCGCGGCCAGGCCGATGCCATACAGGCTCTTGTCATAGCCCGGCATTTCGACCTGGTACATCGCCAGGCTCGGCCCCACGCCGAAGGACAAGCCCCCGCGCAGCGGCACGGTGTAACGCGGCGAGAGTTCGAACGCGTTGGCCTTGAGGCCCGAGTCGCTGATTCGGCCGAATTGCAGGTGCGTGCGCATGCGGTTCTGCGGATCCTGAATCAAACCGCAGTTGAAATTGAAATCGACGCCGAAGCCGGTGTCGGACGAGTGGTTCCGCGGATCGACATAGTTCACGGTCGCGGCCAGCGACGGGTCGAACTTGAAACCCTGCTCGGTGAAACCCGGCGCGAAACGCCAACCTTCCGCGTGCACCGTCACCGACAAAGCCGCCAGGCTGGCGGCAATAACCATCTTCTTCATGACTCTCTCCTATTGGGTAAGACTGAACGAGCGCCGTGATTGTGTGGCGGTTTCCTCGTCCGCGGGATGTGTCACAAAATGAAGACACACCCACGATGGGGGCGCTACGCCGCAGCACTCTGGATGCGCATCGGTGGCTGACCGCCGTTGCAGAACTCACGTCGGGCCGGATTCGGAAAAGTCAGCCGTGGGGGTACGCCACTATGTGGCGGCTAAGTGCCCTATGCGGAAGTTCTGTCGTCCGTCACTCGGTCTCCGCAAGGCTCAATTTGAAAGACTCTTCGAGCCAGAGGTGGGCCGAAGGCAAGGCCAAAAAAGTCAATCGGCACCCACCAGTTTGTGGTTACACACAGACGTAGAATTTCGCCGCCCGGCTCGATTTGGTATTCACGGCTTGTAGCTACACACGCCGACAATTCTCTGCCTTCTTTCTGAATTGGCGAGCCAAGACCGGCATCAACTCGTGACTGGCCAACCTGCATGACCCCTGGTACATCCGGCAACTGACAAAGTTGCGTTTCACCAGTGGAGATCCGAGAAACCAACTCTCCGTTGAAGAAGATAGATAGTGGGACCGATCGCCCATAGGCGTTCCTGAACCATCCCTTATGACGGTAGATGGAGACTTCCATTGGCGACCTCAACGAAGAATTCTGCGGAGATCATATCGCATCGATTGACCGCTCCTGGCCGCCAGCGGCCGACGAAAGTCAGCCGTGGTGGTACGCCAAGTGGGGGCGCCCGATCGCCACCACTACGAAACGCCGGATCGTTACAGCACCGCGTTGAACACGTACCCCACCAGCAGGATACCCGCCGCGACGACGCCGGCGAAGGTGGCGATCAGGCGCGGCTTCAGCACCTTGCGCAGGATGACGAACTCAGGCAGCGACAGGGCGATGACCGACATCATGAAGGCCAGCGTGGTGCCGAGCGCCGCGCCCTTGCCGATCAGCGCTTCGACGACGGGGATGATGCCGGCGGCGTTGGCGTACATCGGCACGCCGATCGCGACGGCGGCGGGCACCGACCACCAGGGCGCGTCCTTGCCCATGATCGAGGCCATGAAGTCCTGCGGCACGTAGCCGTGGATTAGGCTGCCTACGGCGATGCCGGCGATCACGTAGGGCCAGACCTTGCCGACGATGTTCTTGACGTGGCTGGCGCCGGCCTCGAAGCGCTCGACCCAGGTGAGGTCGCTGCCGTTGGCCGCCTGCGCCTCGCCGACCTGGATGGCGCGCACCCAGTCTTCGAGGTGGCGTTCCATTTTCATTTCGCCGATCACGTAGCCGGCGACGATGGCCACCGTCAGGCCCAGCCCGAGGTAGAGCGCCGCCACCTGCC
>JAEHDA010000271.1 GCA_016880655.1 Rhodocyclaceae bacterium | reverse complement strand
GGGCTGATGATCATGGCCTGGACGCCGAAGGAAGGCAGCCTCGACTACTACCTGTCGATCTTCCCGGGCATGGCCTACATCCTGCTCATCGCCTTCATCGTCCGCTGGGGCCTCGACCCGATGTTCGCCAACTGGGGCAAGGCGGCCAAGGACACGCTCGGCTTCGACTTCGCCCACATCTTCAACCTGAATTACGTGGTGCTGGGCATCGTCATCGGCATTCTCATCGTCAATGTGTTCCGGATTCCGGCCTGGGCGGCGAACGGCGTGCGTACCGCGCGCTTCTTCCTCAAATCCGGCGTGATCCTGCTCGGCACGCTCTACAGCGCCACCGAGCTGGCGCAGCTCGGCGGGCTGTCGGTGGTGATGATCGGCATCTTCGTGCTCGGCTCGGTATGGATCGTCCTGATCATGGGCAAGCGCATGCAGGCGGGCAATTCGATGACTGCCGTGCTTTCCGCCGGCATGGGCGTCTGCGGCGTTTCGGCCACGGTGGCCGCCTCGCCGGTGGTCAATGCCAAGGCGGCGGAGATCGCCTACACCATCGGCACCATCCTGGTCTGGGGCGTCGGCTGCATGTTCCTGTTCCCGACGGTCGGACATATGCTCGGCATGGGCCCGGTGCAGTTCGGCGCCTGGGCCGGCACCGGCATCCTCAACTCGGCGCAGGTCGCCGGCGCGGCGCTGGCCTTCGACCCGCACGGCATCGAGACGCTGAAGGTCGCCGAGATCTTCAACATCACGCGCGTGCTGTTCCTGCCGATCATCGTGCTCTGGCTGGCCGCCTGGTACGTCAAGCACGAGGTGGGCGCGCAAAAGGTGAACCTCGGCCAGGTGCTGGTGGCCAAGTTCCCCGTCTTCGTGCTCGGCTTCATCCTGATGTTCGCGCTCTCCACCATGGGCGCCTTCACGCCCGCCGGACACTATCAGGGCAAGTACTTCAGCGCCGACAAGGTGAAGGAAGACCAGCTGCTCAAGGAGAAGGACACCAAGGCGCTGGATGCCGAACTGGCGCGACTGAAGGAGCCCGATGGCGCGAAGTCACTAGGGGACCACTTCACCGAGAAGGCCATCAACATCGGGCAGCGCCATGCCACGCCCGAAGACGCCTACAAGGCGCTGGCCGACCTGATCGCCAACCGCAAGGAAACCAGCCGCGAACAGGACGACCTGCTCAAGGCGGTGTCGAAGCTGAAGGGCCTGAATGCCGACGCCAAGGGGGCGCTCGAGAAGGCGCACAAGCCCGTCTGGCACACCTCGAAGTCGATCTCGGCGTTCCGCGACTGGATCGCATGGCTGTTCGCCTTCGGCCTGATCGGCCTGGGCATGCAGATTACCGGCAAGGCGCTCAAGCAGGCCGGCGGCAAGCCGCTGATCATCGGCGGCGTGGTGGGTACGCTGAAGGCGGTCGGTTCGCTGGTCGTCGTGCTGCTGTTCGTCAAGGAATTCGTCTGAGGAGAATCGTCATGTCCGAACAAAATTTCGAACGCGGTACCAGCCTGTCGATCTTCGTCAGCGACCGTCGGGAAGACATCGGCGCGCTGGTGTTCGCCATCGTGATCGCCATCGGCATCGTCCTGCTCGTTGGCAACTGAGCCAATGCAGGCACCGGCCACGCTGCTCCTGTGCCATCACGGCACCCCGGGAGCGGCGGCGGCCGAGGCGCTTGCCTGCCGGATCGCCGTCCCCGGCGTCACCACCGTCGTGCATTGCCTGGTCGTGCCGGAACTCTGGGGCGGCATGCAGGGTGACGACTGGCTCAACAACGCATCGACGCGCGACGCCTTCGGCAGCTACGTCGAAAACATGCTGGAGAACGATGCCCGGCGCGAGCTGGCAGCGGTCGAGGCGCGCTGCCAGGAGCGGGGCGTCGGCTATCGTTCCGTGCTGCGTTTCGGCGAGCCGGCGGACGTCGTGCTCGCGATTGCCGCCGAAGTCGGCGCCGACCTGGTTGTCATCGGCCCGCCGCGTCGCAAGGGCGAAGAGGGGTTACGCTCGCGCCTAGAACTCGATCCGCTGGTGCGCGGGCTGCGCTGCCCGCTGCTGGTCGCGTCGCGGCCGTGAGCGAGCGCGGCGACCGCGCCAGCGCCGAGACCGACCTGCCGCTTGCGCCGGAAACGGTCGCGGATTTCCTCGCCGATGCCGAACGCCTGCTGCGCCTCAATCCGCAGCTGGCCATCGAGCGCTGGACGCCGGAAGGCGCGAACCGCTTTCGCCTCGTCGCCCGCAACGAGAGCAACGAACGCCTCGTCGACACGCCCGTCGCCATCGAGCGCGACGCGCAGGGACTGACGCTGCGCTTTGCTTCCGGCCTCAAGCAGGCGACCCGCCTGCGCGTCGAGCCTGCCCCTGCGG
>JAEHDA010000270.1 GCA_016880655.1 Rhodocyclaceae bacterium | reverse complement strand
TCCCGAACAGGACCGTGAAACAGGACCGCGCCAATGATATTGCCCACTCCGGGTGAGAAAGTAGGTCAGCGCCAGACTATCCATTCATACAAACGCCCCGCCCATTTCGGTCGGGGCGTTTGTTTTTTGTCTCTTTTGGTGACCGGACTTGCAGCGAGAGCCTTGGGCTACAATTTGGGCGTCACCTACCGGACTTTTCGAATGTCGGAACATCGCACCCGCAAGTCGTTGATGAACCCGGAGATCCGACGGCGAGGTATTTACATCCTGCCGAATCTGTTCACCACAGCAGCGTTGTTTGCCGGTTTTTTTGCGATCGTTCAGGCGATGAACGAACGGTTTGAGGTGTCAGCCGTCGCAATCTTTCTCGCAATGCTCTTCGATGGGCTGGATGGTCGGGTGGCTCGCCTGACGCACACACAAAGCGCATTTGGTGCGGAGTACGACTCGCTTTCCGATATGGTGTCGTTTGGCGTCGCACCGGCGCTGGTCGCCTACGAGTGGGCGCTGAAGGGCCTAGGCAAGCTAGGCTGGATTGCTGCATTTATCTACTGCGCAGGCGCTGCATTGCGCCTTGCCCGCTTCAACACCAACATCGATGTTGTCGACAAGCGCTACTTTCAAGGGCTACCCAGCCCGGCGGCGGCTGCGCTCGTCGCCGGACTCGTTTGGGTCATGATTGACAACAATTGGAGCGGTGATGAGGCACGCTGGTATGCGTGCGGCCTCACTATATTTGCCGGAATCACAATGGTGAGCAGCGTTCGCTATTACTCGGGCAAGGACATCAATCTGCGGAGGAGCGTCCCCTTCATGATGGTGGTGGCGTTCGCAATCGGGTTTGCCCTCGTTTCCAGCTACCCGCCCGGGGTTCTGTTTGCACTCTTCATGGCATATGCGCTTTCCGGGTACGTCCTGGCCGGAGTGGGACTCATGGGCCGACGACGGACGACGGCAGAACGGCCAGAGTAGTGCATTCGGAGAAGGCAATGGCCAGACAGAAGCTCATTATCTTCGACACTACGCTCCGTGACGGTGAGCAAAGCCCGGGTGCCTCCATGACACAGGAGGAGAAATTGCGCGTTGCCCGCCAGCTCGAACGCATGCGCGTCGATGTCATCGAAGCGGGGTTTGCTGCCGCCTCGCCCGGGGACTTCAATGCGATCAAAACGATCGCCGAAACCATCAAGGATTCGACCGTCTGTTCGCTTGCGCGCGCCAATGAAAACGACATCCGCAAAGCCGGCGAAGCGATCCGCCCCGCTCATACTCGACGCATCCACACTTTCATCGCTACCAGCCCCATCCACATGGAGAAGAAGCTGCGCATGACGCCTGATCAGGTTGTCGAAGCGGCGGTGAAGGCGATCGGGATAGCTAGGGAATATACCGATGACATCGAGTTTTCCGCCGAAGACGCGGTACGTTCCGATATTGACTTCCTGTGTCGCGTATTCGACGCTGTCATTGCCGCCGGCGCTACGACGATCAATGTCCCCGATACGGTTGGCTACAGCATTCCCTCGATTTGGGGCGAACGGATCCGCAGTCTGATCGAACGCGTGAAGAACTCCGACAGGGTGATCTGGTCGACCCATTGCCACAACGATCTCGGCATGGCGGTAGCGAACTCGCTGTCAGCCGTTCTTGCGGGTGCCCGGCAGGTCGAGTGCACCATCAACGGACTCGGCGAGCGGGCGGGTAATGCCTCGCTTGAAGAGATCGTGATGGCAGTCAAGACGCGCAGCGATATTTTCAATGTCGAAACGGGCATCGATACTACCCAGATTCTCCCGGCATCACGCCTAGTGTCCCAGATTACTGGATATCCGGTACAGCCAAACAAGGCGATTGTCGGTGCCAATGCGTTCGCCCACGAGTCTGGAATTCACCAGGATGGGGTGCTCAAGCACCGCGAGACTTACGAGATCATGCACGCGCAGGATGTCGGTTGGTCGCAGAACCGACTCGTGCTCGGCAAACACTCAGGGCGCAATGCCTTCAAGACTCGATTGCAGGACCTTGGGATTTCAGTGGCCAGCGAAGAGGCGGTCAATGTGGCCTTTGCCCGCTTCAAGGAACTGGCCGACAAGAAGCACGAGATATTCGACGAGGACTTGCAGGCGCTGATGTCGGATGATGGTTTGCCAACGACACACGAGCATTTCAAGTTGGTTTCGTTCAAGTTCCATTCGGAAACCGGCGAGACGCCTCATGCGGAACTCACCCTCTCGGTCGGCGGTACGGAGACGCATACGGAGGCCGACGGAGGCGGGCCGGTCGACGCTGCCTTGAAAGCGATCGAGCGGGTGGTATCAAGCGGCTCGGAGTTGATGCTCTACTCGGTCAATGCCATTACCACCGGCACCGATGCCCAAGGCGAAGTCACTGTCCGTCTGGCCAACGGCGGGCGCGTCGTTAACGGGCAGGGGGCCGATACCGACATAGTTGTGGCGTCGGCCAAGGCATATCTTAATGCGCTGAACCGCCTCCATCAGGGAAGCGAACGGCTGAATCCGCAGCTATGATCGGCGGGTCGGTCGCCCCGCTCATTCGGGGTGGCCGCGTCACATAGGCATACCCGACGGTTGCCGCGAAGAAAATCTGGGCTAAACCGAACTCAAGCCAGGCTAGCGCATCCGATGGCCAAGTATCGGCTGTCGCTCTCACGATGCCTTCCGCGACGTACAGCAGTATCAACAGAGATGCCCACTGATGGGTATAGCGTTTGCCGCGAATTATCCCGAACAGCGGGGCCAGCAGCGGCAATGCCTTGAATACTAGCGCCGAGCCCCCGGAACGCAGCGGCGCCAGCCACAGTTCCCAAGCCAGGCAAAGACCGATCAGGCAGACCAAGCTGGCCAGCGACACCAGGTTCAGGCGGCCGGCGATTCGCTCACGCGGAATGTTCAAGAGGACCTCCGGTAGAATCCGCGCGGATTATATGCTTATGCTCGCACCCTTCCGCCTCGTATCCAGCGTCGTTCGTCGCTTTCGGAGCGAACGTCTTGCACAGACCGCGGCGGCGCTGTCGTTTGCGACGTTGCTGGGTTTGGTGCCAATGATCATCGTTGCAGCATCGATGATCGAGCATTTGCCTTTCGCGGCGGGAATCGCCATGGCACTCGAACGCTTCCTTCTCGCAAATCTGTTGCCAGACAAGGCCGGTGCGGTTGTCGCCAAGATCGTCGCCCAGTTCGCCGATCGAGCGGAGCGGGCAACGATGATTGGCGTTGCGGCGCTTGCCGCGACCGCGCTGATGCAAATGCTGACGATTGAGCACGCCTTTAACACCATCTGGAAGGTCAAGGCGTCAAGGTCGTTGCTGCGGCGCCTGCTAATCCACGCGGTCGTGCTGGTGCTGGGCCCGCTCATTTTTGGCGCGAGCCTGGTTGGCATCACGTACTTGGTTAGTGCCTCCCTTGGTGTCGTTGATGAGGCTCCTTGGGTTACCACGCTAGTGCTCCGGGTTCTCTCTTTCGGATTCCTGGCCGGGCTCCTGGCATTGTCATATTGGGGCGTACCGAATCGCGCCGTGTCCATCTGGCATGCAGGAATCGGCGGCGTTCTTGCAGCCGTGGGATTCATGGCCATGCAGAAATTGTTCGCGGCCTATGTGGTGAAACTTCCGACCTACACTCTGATTTACGGTTCATTTGCTGCCATGCCGATCTTCCTGATCTGGCTGTATGCGTCATGGACCGTCATTTTGATTGGCGCCCTGATAGCTGCAGAACTGCCCAAGGCCTCAAGGGGCTGAGGCAATATTCGGTAAAATTCTTTGATGATCTCAAATCTCTCCAACAAACCAATCGTTCCGGCCGATCGCCTGATCGTGGCCCTAGACGTTCCAGAAGTGGCCGCCGCCAAGGAGTTCGTTACCCAGTTGGGCGATGCTGTCACCTTCTACAAGATCGGCCTCGAACTGTTCATGTCGGGCGGCTATTTCGAACTGCTCGACTGGCTGATCAAGAACGACAAGAAGGTCTTTGTCGATCTCAAGTTTTTCGATGTTCCCGAGACGGTGCGTTCTGCCGTGCGTGCGCTCGCCGGCAGCGGCGCAACCTTTGCCACGGTCCACGGCAATCAGGCCATTATGGAGGCGGCGGCGAGGGACAAGGGCGCCCTGAAGATCCTGGCGGTCACGGTCCTGACGAGCCTGGATCGGGGCGATCTCGATGATCTTGGGTTTGCGTGTGACGTCGACAAGCTCGTGCTTTCGCGAGCCCGCCGCGCACTTGAAACCGGCGTTGACGGCATTGTTTCCTCGGGCCTCGAGGCGCCGATGATCCGCAGTGAGCTGGGTCAGAAGCTGCTAGTCGTGACGCCGGGCATCCGGCCGGTCGAGAACAAGCCGGTCGATGACCAGAAACGTACCGTCGATGTGGCCCAAGCGTTCCGCAACGGCGCCGACTACATCGTGGTTGGCCGTCCCATCAGGCAGTCCCCTGACCCCAAGGCCGCCGCCGAAGCCGTGCAGAAGACAATCGTCGAGACCTTCAGCTGATTGATTTGTATTGAAATGCGGCTATAATTGCCGGCTTTCTCCGATTTCTAAGGAACGACACATGGTTGTCATTCGACTTGCCCGCAGCGGCGCCAAGAAGCGCCCCTTCTACAACATGGTGGTTGCCGACTCGCGCAATCGTCGCGATGGCCGTTTCGTCGAGCGCATCGGTTACTACAACCCGGTCGCTTCTGGAAATGAGCAGGGTCTCGTGATCAATGTTGAGCGCCTCGCCTATTGGCAGGGCATGGGCGCACAGCTTTCGCCGACTGCTGCTCGTTTGGCCAAGCAGGCTGCCGAAAAGAAGGCTGCCTGATCGGCATGGTCGTCCTGGGGCGGGTTGTCGCCCCATACGGGGTGCGCGGCTGGGTGAAGGTCCATCCCCTCGGGGATGATCCCGAGGCCTGGTGCGAGATGCCTCAGTGGTGGCTTGGCGCCGACGCTGACGGCAGTAGCTGGCAGCCATATCTGCTTGAGGCGTTTCGGCGCCATGGGGCGTCCTGGATAGCCAAGCTGGTCGGCGTCGACGACCGCGATGGCGCGGAGGCGATGGACGGCCGGTACGTTGCGGCACCGCGCGAGGTTCTGCCGGCGACGGATGGCGACGAGTATTACTGGACCGACCTGATCGGTCTCGCCGTCAGGAACGAACAAGGCGAGGCGCTGGGTACAGTCGATTCGCTGCTAGAAACCGGTGCCCATCAAGTGCTGGTTGTGAAGGACGGTGAAACGAAGCGGCTGATGCCGTTCGTGAGGCAGGTAGTAAAGGATGTTGATGTCGGTGCGGGCGTGGTTCGCGTCGACTGGGGGATGGACTGGTGACGCTACGTTTCGATGTCATCACGCTTTTCCCGGAGATGTTCGCGGCGGTGACGGGCGCGGGAATTTCGCGCCGGGCGCTGGACCGAGGCCTGTGGCAGATGGCTGCGTGGAATCCGCGCGACTGGGCCGAGAATGCCTATCGGACGGTGGATGACCGGCCGTTTGGTGGCGGTCCCGGTATGGTGATGATGGCGGGGCCCCTGGAGAAGGCCGTTTGTGCAGCGAAGGCGCAACGCGGCGGCGGCAAGGTGATCTACTTTTCACCGCAGGGCCGGACGCTGACGCACCGTCGGGTCTGCGAACTGGCCGCAACGGAGGGAGCAATCCTTCTTTGCGGCAGGTATGAAGGCGTGGATGAGCGTCTGATCGGACGTTGTGTGGACGAGGAGATATCGCTGGGCGATTTCGTTCTCTCTGGCGGCGAACTGGCAGCGATGGCGCTTGTCGACGCTTGTGTCAGGCAGTTGCCAGGCGCGTTGAACGACGACGCGTCGGCAGTGGAAGAGTCGTTTGTCGATGGGTTGCTGGATTGCCCCCATTTCACGCGGCCAGAAGTGTATGAGGGAATGACAGTGCCGGACGTTCTGTTGTCCGGGCATCATGAGAATATTCGCCGCTGGCGCTTGAAGCAGGCGCTGGCGCGGACCCGGAAACGTCGCCCGGATTTGCTGACGTGCCGTACGTTGAGTACGGAAGAAGCGCAACTCCTCGGGGAAATCGAAGCCGAGGAGCTCTGCGGTCGTAATGAGTAGTCGATGTCATAAGGAGAATACGACATGAATCTGATTCAGCAACTTGAGCAGGAAGAAATCGCCCGCTTGGGCAAGACCATTCCGG
Organism: Rhodocyclaceae bacterium; assembly: GCA_016880655.1. Taxonomy (GTDB): domain Bacteria; phylum Pseudomonadota; class Gammaproteobacteria; order Burkholderiales; family Rhodocyclaceae; genus Fen-999. The sequence goes on along the minus strand of JAEHDA010000270.1, from coordinate 5,117 downwards.
ATTTCGCGCCCGGCGATACCGTCATCGTCCAGGCGAAGGTGAAGGAAGGTACCCGTGAGCGTCTCCAGGCCTACGAAGGCGTGGTGATCGCCAAGCGTAATCGTGGCCTCAACTCGAGCTTCATCGTGCGCAAAATTTCCGCTGGCGAAGGTGTCGAGCGGACGTTCCAGACCTACTCGCCGCTTGTCGCCAGCATCGAGGTCAAGCGCCGTGGCGACGTGCGCCGCGCCAAGCTCTATTACCTGCGCGACCGGTCCGGCAAGTCCGCACGAATCAAGGAAAAGCTGGCAATCAGGACCGTCGAGAAGGCCTGATCGCATTTCCGAGGGTTTAGTAAGCAAAACGGGGCGCATTGGCGCCCCGTTTTGCTTTTGGCTGTCTCCTGCATGACAATGCGGACTTCGCGTGTATGAGGATTGCATCAATGGATATGCGATCGATTCCGTCCCGATACCAAACCCCGGCCGCCGCACTGTTTACGTTGCTGCTCGGTGCGGCATGGCTGACTGCATGGGGCTGGAAACAGCAAGCTACGAATGGGATCGTCGAGCGGGAACTACAGCGGAGTATCGCTGTGGCAACCGGCCTCTCGAACCTCCTGATGCCCCGCTATCTGATCGATCTGCGTCGTGCGTCGGGAACGCCTGCCGATGCGGTGGCCAAACTCGATTTCCTCAAAGCGCTGGGCGACGATGTCACCGACCAGATTCGTGGCCAGCGCGTTGCGCGGGTCGAAATCCATGATTCACGCGGTGTGGTGATCTTTTCTACGGAGCAGCGGGCGATCGGTCGCGATCAGTCACAGGATCCTGCGATAAGGCGCGCGCTTCGCGGTGAAGCACAGGCCAGCTTGACGCGGGGAACCCGGACTGGCGCACTCGCCGATGCAACCGGTGGCGGTCGTGATCTGGTCCGGGCCTTCGTGCCAGCCAATCCGGGGATGCCGGGGAAGCAGGACGCCGTTTTCGAGGTCTATGCCGATGTGTCCGAGATCATGGCCGACGTGCGCCAGGAGGCCCATACCGTCTGGGCAGTAGCCAATCTCGCGGGACTCACCGTTTTTGGCGTTGCGTTGATGATCTTGAGGCGCGCCGAAGAGGAACAACGGCGCAAGGATGCGATCACGGGATTGCCGGGACGAGAGAGTGCCATTGCAGCAATGGCCGAGATGCAGAAAGCGGACGGGAAAGATCCACCAATTCGATCTGGCTGGCTGATCGTCGGTGTGCAGCGTCTGCGGCAGGTGAGCGCCGCGTATGGCCATCGAACAGCCGACGACGTACTGCGGCAGGCCGCGGCCCGATTGCAGACCCTGCCCGAAGCGAAGTCGGGACTGTTCCGCCTTGGCGGGGAAGCATTTGCGCTGTTGATTGTCGATCGAGGAACGACTGATACCGACGAAGAGCTTGCGGAGCGGTTTGCCCGCGGAGTGATCGGATGTTTTGAGGCGCCAATCGATTGCGAGGGGCATGCGGTGGTCGCGGACTTGGCCATAGGGATCGCTCTGGGTCGCGATGGCGATGCGAGCCCGGAGGATCTCATGAATCGGGCCGAGGTGTCGATGACCGAGGCCAAGCGGCAGGGCAGCGGGCGCTGGCTGCTCTATGTGCCGGGACTGGAACAAGGGGTGCGGGACCGACTTCAGTCCATGGGCGGTTTGCGCGAAGCGCTGGAGCGGAATCAGTTTCAGGTCTACTACCAGCCGCTGGTCGACGCCGGGAGCCGTGCCTGGATCGGCTGCGAGGCATTGCTGCGCTGGAAGCATCCGGTGAAAGGCGTCGTATTGCCGGATTCCTTCATTCCGTTGCTTGAGGAAACCGGGCTGATCGTCGAGGTCGGCCGGTTCGTGCTTCACGAGGCCTGCCGTCAGGCGGCTGCATGGCGCAGGAATCTCAGCCCTCAACTCACCGTCTCGGTCAACTTGTCCGCGCGCCAGTTCGCCGACCCCGACCTGCTTGAGCGCATCCGGCAAGTGCTTGTCGAAACGCAGTTGCCGGCAGAGGCGCTGACCATCGAGGTGACGGAAACCTTTCTTGCCCTGGAGCCCGAATATGCTGCCAGCGTACTCGCGAATCTGCGGAAGTTGGGCGTTGCGGTTGCGATCGACGACTTCGGCGTGGGCTACTCGTCCCTGTCTTCGCTGCGGCGACTGCCAGTCGACATTCTCAAGATCGATCGATCGTTCGTCACCCAGGCGCCGCACGATCCGGTCGATGCGTCGATTGCACAGGCCATTGCCGCGTTGGCGCGAGGCCTTGATCTGACGCTTGTGGCGGAGGGTGTCGAAACAGAAGCGCACGCCGATTTCACGCGCAACATCGGCTGCGACAAGCTACAGGGCTACTTGTTTGCCAAGCCGCTCGACGTCGCCACCTTCGAAGCGGCGTTCCGGAATAGCTAGACCGTCTTGTCGCGCTCGATCAGCGCGTACGCCGAGTGGTTGTGGATGGATTCGAAGTTCTCGGCTTCGGCGACGTAGGCATCGATGCGCGGGTCGGCATTGAGCATGCCGGCCACGTCGCGGATGATGTCCTCGACGAACTTCGGATTGTCGTAGGCACGTTCGGTGACGTACTTCTCGTCGGTGCGCTTGAGCAGACCGAAGACTTCGCATGAGGCCTGGGCCTCGACCATCTGCACCAGATCCTCGATCCAGACGAAGGTGTTGGTGCGAGCGGTGACCGTGATGTGCGAGCGCTGGTTGTGGGCGCCGCGCTCCGAGATTTCCTTGGAGCAGGGACACAGGCTGGTCGCGGGCACCACGACCTTGGTTGTCTGGCGATAGATGCCGCCTGGCAGGACGTTGCCGGTGAACGTTACCTCGTAGTCCATCAGGCTCTTTACGCCGGAAACCGGCGCCTGCTTGTTGATGAAATACGGGAAGCTCATTTCCACGCGGCCGGTCTCGGCTTCCAGCCGTATCACCATCTCGCGCAGCATCGACTCGAAATTCTCGACGGAAATTTCGCGCTCGTAGCCGTTGAGGATTTCAAGGAAACGCGACATGTGCGTGCCCTTGAAATTGTGCGGCAGGCCGACGTACATGTTGAATGTCGCGATGGTGTGCTGCACGCCGCCGCTCTTGTCCAGCACCCGGATCGGATGCCGAACCGACTTGATGCCGACCTGGTTGATCGGTAACTGACGCGAGTCGGCGCTGCCTTGTACATCTGGAATGGCCATGGGGTCTCTGCTGTTCATGGGCTGGTCTCTTGGGGTTGGAGGTGCGCGCGGTTCATGCCGCTGCGTCAATCATTTCCGTCGCCAGAATACCATTCCCGATTAATTCACTCAACTAATAAATGCCTGCACCTGCCGAATGATACCCGCCGCATCGAGGCCCAGCTCGGCCAGCATTTGCGCCTGGTCGCCATGCTCGACGAAATGGTCTGGCAAGCCCATGCGCAGCAGCGGTAGCTTCAAGCCCAGCGTTTCGAGCGAGCGTGCCACTTCCGAGCCTGCACCGCCGATCACGGCGTTTTCCTCGACGCTGACGAGCACGTCGTGCGTCTCGGCCAGCTGCTTCACCAGGCCGTGATCGAGTGGCTTGACGAAGCGCATGTTGGCGACGGTGGCGTCCAGCGCTTCACCTGCCTCCAGTGCGGCGGCGAGGAGGGTACCGAAGGCCAAGATGGCGACGCGCTTGCCGCGCCGGCGGATCTCGCCCTGACCAATCGGGATCGTCTCGAAAGTCAGCCGCGGTGATACGCCGGGTCCGCCGCCGCGCGGATAGCGAACGGCGCTGGGACCGTCGACATGGAATGCGGTGGTGAGCATCTGCCGGCATTCGTTCTCGTCGGCGGGGGCCATCACCACCATGTTCGGAATGCAGGCGAGGTAAGACAGGTCGAACGCGCCCTGATGAGTTGCGCCATCTGCGCCGACGATGCCGCCGCGGTCGATGGCCAGCATGACCGGAAGGTTCTGTAGTGCGACATCGTGAATCAGTTGGTCGTAGGCGCGCTGCAGGAAGGTCGAATAGATTGCCACGACCGGCTTCATGCCTTCGCAGGCGAGGCCGGCGGCGAAGGTCAGCGCGTGCTGCTCGGCGATGCCGACGTCGTGGTAGCGCTGCGGAAACTCTTCCGCGAATCGCACCATGCCGGAGCCCTCGCGCATGGCGGGTGTGATGCCGACCAGGCGCGTATCCTCCTTGGCCATGTCGCACAGCCAGTCGCCGAAGATCTGCGTGTAGGTGAGCTTGCTGCTGCCCTTGCCGGAAGCCTGGATGCCGTTGGCGGTGTCGAACTTCGACACGCCGTGGTAGAGGACGGGATCCGCTTCGGCGAGTTTGTAGCCCTGACCCTTCTTGGTGATGATGTGCAGGAATTGCGGGCCGTCGAGCTGGCGCAGGTTCTGGAGCGTCGGGATCAACGAGTCGAGGTCGTGGCCGTCGATCGGGCCGATGTACTTGAACCCGAATTCCTCGAACAGCGTGCCGGGCACGAACATGCCCTTCAGATGCTCCTCGGCGCGCTTGGCCAGTTCGAGCAGTTGCGGCGTCTTGGACAGAACCTTCTCGCCGGCCTTGCGCGCGGCATTGATCGTGCGGCCGGACAACAGCCGGGCCAGATACTTGTTGAGCGCGCCGACTGGCGGCGAGATCGACATGTCGTTGTCGTTGAGGATCACCAGCAAGTTGGCATCGACGACGCCCGCATTGTTCAGCGCCTCAAAGGCCTGGCCTGCCGACATCGCCCCGTCGCCGATGATCGCCACCACGCGCCGGTCTTCGCCCTTGTCGCGGGCTGCAACCGCCATGCCCAGCGCCGCGGAGATAGAGGTCGACGAATGGCCGACGCCAAAGGTGTCGTACTCGCTCTCGTTGCGACGGGGAAAGCCGCCGATGCCGTCTTTCATCCGCAGCCGGGCCATGCCCTCGCGCCGCCCGGTGAGTACCTTGTGGCCGTAGGTCTGGTGGCCGACGTCCCAGACCAGGCGGTCGCGCGGCGTGTCATAGACGTAATGCAGCGCGAGGGTCAGCTCCACCGTGCCGAGGTTCGAGGAAAGGTGGCCGCCGGTCCTGGCGACCGAGTCGATCAGGAAGGTGCGCAGCTCCTCGGCCAGCGACGCGAGCGACTCGCGCGGCAACTCGCGTAAATCCGCGGGAACGTTGA
>JAEHDA010000269.1 GCA_016880655.1 Rhodocyclaceae bacterium | reverse complement strand
CCCGGAAAGCTGCAAAACGTGATCTCGCTCGATGCCTCGCTCGACCTCCTGCGCAATTTCGTCGCGGGCCGGCTGCCGCGTTTCTCCCGCAGCATCGTCGCCGTCTGGCTGGCCACGTTCGCCTTTATCGCCATCCTGCTCAGCGGCTGGATTCACACCAAGACGACGATCGAGCGCCAATTGCGCGAACACGTCCTGGCCATCGCCCAGTTGGCTGCGGACCGGACTGCCCTCGCCTTCGACAGCGTCGGCAAGGCGATGCAGGCGATCGGCGACAGCGTGCAGGCTGAAGACATGGATATTGCCCGCGGCATCACCCCCGGGCGAAGGCTGGCGCTCCAGGCGACGCTGATCCGGGTCCGCGGCCGCCACTCCAGCGTGGTCTCCCTGCTGGTCACCGATCCGGCTGGCCGCACGCTGGCCGTCGCGCCGTTCCATGCCGACGGATCGGCGCTGGCGATCCGCCAGAAGGATATTCCGCCGCTTGCACAGGGCGATCGGGGCGGACCGGCAGTCTCCGCGCCGTTTCGCGATCCTGTTTCCGGCCGCTGGCTGGTTCGCATGACCCACCGGATCAGCGGGCCGAGCGGCATGACCGCCGGAATTGTGATCGCCAATGTGGCAATCGGCGAGACTCTGGCGACATTCCTCCATCAATATCCCTTCGAGGAAGGCGACGTCGTCGCCTTGCACGATAGCGCCGATCGCCAGCTCGCGGTGTTCCAGAACGGCCGCGATCCGGTCGGCGACCAGGTCCGGAACCCGGCGGCTGGCATGGCGATTGCGGCGGAATCGACCGACAGCCCCCACTACACGCCATCGCCCGACAATGACAGCGTCCATCTGGTCGCCGCGCGCAGGCTGGCGGGATATCCGTTCTACGTGGTGTATGGCAAGAGTGTCGATGCATGGCTGCTGAAGTGGCGGCAGGAGCAGTTCGTGCTGGCACTGGCGGCGCTGGCGGCCGTCATCGTTACCGCCGCCATCGCGGCCGGCATCCAGCGCCGCCTGCAACTGACCGGTCAGTTGCAGAAGGTGCGCGGTGATCTCGAAGAGAGCAATGCCGCCTTGCGCGCAACGCTGGCCGCCGCGGAGCTGCTCGCCGCCAGGGACCAGTTGACGGGCTTGTGCAACCGGCGCAACTTCGATCAGCGCCTGGAAGCCGCAATCGCCCGCGCAGCCCGCCATGGCGACACCTTTTCGTTGCTGATGCTCGACCTCGATCACTTCAAGAACATCAACGACTACTACGGCCACGCTACCGGCGACGACGTGCTCAGACGGTTCGGCGACGTGCTGCGCGAGCGCCTGCGTCAAAACGACGTTGCAGCACGTTGGGGCGGCGAGGAGTTCGTGGTGCTTGCCGATGGCGCCAACCTGGAAAATGCGCGCATGCTCGCCGAGCAGGTACGGGAGTCGGTCGCGACCACGCCGTTCTCGCCTGTGCCGCGCGTGACGGTCAGCATCGGCATAGCCGAGTACCGGGAGGGCGAGAGCGGGGATGATTTGCTGAAGCGCGCCGACAAGGCGCTCTACGGCGCAAAACGCAACGGCAGGAACCGGGTCATCGCTGCCGAGGGCAGCCAGATGCTCAAGCGACAGTCGGCCTAGGGAAGTTGGCCGATCGGCCAACCGACTTGGACTTGCTGGACCATTCCAACTTCAATTCGAGGGAACCGAAAATTGGATGGTCGGGGTGAGAGGATTCGAACCTCCGACTCCTGCGTCCCGAACGCAGTACTCTACCAGGCTGAGCTACACCCCGACTTGGCGGCCGTCAGAAACGACGAACGACCGAAAAGGCCGGCAATTCTATCAGAGCATTCTTGTAAATTGAAGCGGGCAATTGCTCGATCGCGTCGACTGCGATCTGAGCTTCGGCGCGCGCGTGCGCGCGTGCGGCGTCAAGTGCCCCACTGGCCTTGACCGCGGCCAGCACATCCGGAAACATGTCGCGGCCACCTTCCTCGATGGCCTTGCGCACGCAGGCCGCCTGGTCCGGCGTGCCATGCTTGAGGACGTGAATCAGCGGCAGCGTCGGCTTGCCTTCGGCGAGGTCATCGCCGAGGTTCTTGCCGGTTTCGGCCTCGTCGCCGGAATAATCCAGCACGTCGTCGACCAGTTGGAAGGCGGTGCCGAGATGCATGCCATAACGCGCCAGCCCTTCTTCGACCTGCGGCGTGGCGCCACCCAGGATGGCACCCAGCCGCGCGGCGGCCTGGAACAGCTTGGCCGTCTTGAAGCGAATGACCTGAAGATATTCTTCGACGTCGATGTCGGCGTTGTGGCAGTTCATCAACTGCAGGACTTCGCCCTCGGCAATGACGTTGGTAGCATCGGCCAGCACCTGCTGGACGCGCATGCTGCCGACGCCGACCATCATCTGGAAGGCTCGCGAATAGAGGAAATCGCCCACCAGGACGCTGGCGGCGTTGCCGAACAGGGCGTTGGCGGTATCGCGCCCCCGCCGCATCGCCGACTCGTCGACCACGTCGTCATGCAGCAGTGTCGCGGTGTGGATGAATTCAACGACGGCGGCCAACTCGTGATGCCTGGTGCCTTCGTAACCCATGGCCTTGGCCGCCATCAGCACCAGCGCCGGCCGCATCCGCTTGCCGCCACCGCCGATGATGTACTCGGCAACCTGGCGGACCAGCACGACATCCGAGTGCAGTCGTACCCGGATGACGGCATCGACGGCCTTCATGTCGTCGGCGATGAGGGAGTAGATGCTGGGCAGTTCCACGTGGCGTAAGGGGTGTTCGGCGCAATTCCGGCGCGCGAAAAGCCGCGATGTTAGGCGTCGGCGCGCCCGCCGTCAATGCGCCGAAAATAGCCTTTGACCAGAAAGAGTTGGCTCAGTACAATGCGCGGTTCTTCAATGTTGCTTAACGGAGTCCATCATGTACGCGGTCGTAAAAACCGGCGGCAAGCAATATCGCGTTGTCGCTGGCGAAAAGATCAAAGTAGAACAGATACCAGCGGACGTGGGCGCGGAAATCACTCTTGACCAGGTGCTCATGGTCGGCGAAGGCGAGTCGGTGAAAATCGGCGCGCCACTCGTTGCCGGCGCCAAGGTCACGGCAAAAGTGATCGCACACGGTCGTCATCCCAAGGTGAACATTTTCAAGATGCGCCGGCGCAAGCATTACCAGAAGCACCAGGGGCATCGGCAGAATTTCACCGAAATCGAGATCGCCGGCATTTCGGCCTAACGGGAGCATTCAGTCATGGCACACAAGAAGGCAGGCGGCAGTTCCCGTAACGGCCGCGATTCGGAATCAAAGCGCCTGGGCGTGAAGAGCTTCGGCGGTCAGCTGGTGTCGGCCGGCAGCATCATCGTTCGTCAGCGCGGCACGCAGTTCCACCCTGGCGACAATGTCGGCATCGGCAAGGATCACACGCTGTTCGCGAAGGTCGAAGGCAAGGTCGAGTTCTTCACCAAGGGTGCGGAAAAGCGCAAGACCGTCAAGATCGTTCCGGTCGCCGCCTGATCGGGGCATCGCGCTGGCAGCCGAAAGCCCTATCCCTGCGATAGGGCTTTTGCATTTCTGGGGTACCCATGAAATTTTTCGACGAAGCGAAGATCGAAGTCATTGCCGGTGACGGCGGCAATGGCGTGGCTTCGTTCCGTCGTGAGAAGTTCATTCCGCGCGGCGGTCCGGATGGCGGCGACGGCGGTCGCGGCGGCAGTATCTGGGCTGTCGCCGACCGCAATCTGAATACGCTGATCGACTATCGGTACACGCGCATTTTCCGCGCCCAGAAGGGCGAAAACGGCCGCGGTTCGGATTGCTACGGCAAGGCCGGCGACGACATGGAATTGCGCGTGCCGGTCGGGACCGTGTTCACCGACATCGACACCGGCGAAGTGCTTGCCGACCTGGACAAAGACGGCAAGCGGGCGCTGATTGCCCAAGGCGGCCTTGGCGGCTTGGGCAACCTCCATTTCAAGTCAAGTACCAATCGGGCTCCGCGCCAATGCACGCCTGGTGGCGAAGGCGTGCGACGCGACCTGCGGCTGGAACTGAAAGTGCTTGCCGACGTCGGCCTGCTCGGCATGCCCAACGCGGGCAAGTCGACATTCATCCGGTCCGTTTCGGCGGCCAAGCCGAAGGTGGCGGATTATCCGTTCACGACGCTGCACCCGAATCTGGGCGTGGTCCGCGTAGACCACAACCGCAGTTTCGTGATCGCCGACATTCCCGGCTTGATCGAGGGTGCCGCCGAAGGTGCCGGGCTTGGCCATCAGTTCCTGCGCCACTTGCAGCGCACCCGGCTGCTGCTGCATCTGGTCGACATCGCGCCGTTCGATCCCGACACCGATCCGATCAAGGAAGCCAAGGCGATCATCAGGGAGCTGCGCAAGTACGATGAGGCCCTCTACGAGAAGCCGCGCTGGCTGGTAATCAACAAGATCGACCTGGTTCCCGAAGAGGAGCGCAAGACGCGCGTCGCCGCGCTGGTCAAGGGTTACGGCAAAGGGGTCCGGCATTTCGTCATCTCCGCCGTCAATGGCGACGGCTGCCGGGAACTGACCTTTGCCATCATGGAACATATCGAGAAACAGCGCGAGGAACAGCGATCCCATGAGAACGAGGATAGCGAAGAGTAAGCGACTCGTCGTCAAGGTCGGCAGCGCGCTGGTGACCAATAACGGCGCCGGACTGGCGCTCGATTTCATCGCCGACTGCGCGCGGCAGATTGCCCAGTTGCGCCATGAGGGGCGCGAGGTGCTGCTGGTGTCGTCGGGCGCCATCGCGGCAGGCATGCAGCGCCTGGGCTGGACGAAGCGTCCCCACGCGATGCACGATTTGCAGGCAGCGGCGGCGATCGGGCAGATGGGCCTGGCCCAAGCCTACGAAACCACCTTTGCCCGGCATGCGCTGAAGGCGGCGCAAATCCTGCTGACCCACGAGGATCTGGCAGACCGCAATCGCTACCTCAACGCCCGGTCGACGCTACAGGCGCTGCTCGGCTATGGCGTAGTGCCCATCATCAACGAGAATGACACGGTGGTCACCGACGAAATCAAGTTCGGGGACAACGACACGCTGGGCGCACTGGTCGCCAACCTGGTGGAGGCGGAAGCCCTGATCATCCTTACCGACCAGAAGGGGCTGTACACGGCCGATCCGCGCCGCGACCCTGCCGCAACCTTGATCTCCGAGGGGCGGGCCGATGATCGCCAGTATGAATCGATGGCGGGCGGCGCCGGCAGCGGCATCAGCAAGGGCGGAATGATTACCAAAGTGCGCGCGGCGCAGCGTGCGGCACGCAGCGGCGCACATACATTGATCGTCAGCGGCCGCGAAGAAGACGCACTGTTGCGCGCAGCGCGGGGCGACCTGGTCGGCACCCTGCTGTATGCCATCGAGTCACCACTCACGGCCCGGAAGCAGTGGCTCGCCGATCACCTACAGTTGGCGGGCAGTCTGGTGCTGGACGACGGCGCGGTAACGGCACTCAAGGGTGGGCGCAGCCTGCTTGCGGTTGGCGTCAAGGCGGTCGACGGCGACTTCGGACGCGGTGCCGCCGTTGCTTGCAAGACGGCGGATGGGCGCGAGATCGCGCGCGGCCTGATCAACTACGCCAGCTCCGAGGCTCGCCGCATCGCCGGCCACGCGACGGGGGAAATCGAGTCCCTGCTTGGCTATCTCGACGAAGAGGAATTGATCCACCGCGACAATTTGGTCCTGCTGTAACAGGACCAAATTGACTTACGGCAGTTCGGCGAGGATGGTGCAGGTGGCTCGCACCTTGTCGCCAATGGTCACTTTGACGCGCACGTCGGTCGGCAGGTACAGATCGACCCGCGAACCGAAACGGATGAACCCGTAGCGCTGACCGCGCGCCAGCTTCGCACCAGCCTCGACGTAACAAAGAATGCGCCGAGCGATGAGTCCGGCCACTTGCACGCAGGTGATGTCGTGTCCCGTCGCCGAAAGGATGTGCAAGGCGTTACGCTCGTTCTCGGTCGATGCCTTGTCGAGATCGGCGTTCACGAACTTTCCCGGGTTGTACCAGCGCCGCTTCACTTCGCCGTCGACCGGGCTGCGGTTGGAGTGAACGTTGAAGACATTCATGAAGACGCTGATCTTCAGCGCATCACGGTCCAGCCACGGATCGCGGACGGGCTGGATGGCCACGATCCGGCCATCGGCAGGCGACAACACGCTCCTGGCATCGCCCGGCACATCGCGCGCCGGGTCACGGAAGAACTGCAGGACGAACAGGGCAATCAGCCACAACGGCAACGCCCAGTACCATCCTGCCACATAGGTGACGAGCGCCGCGACGGCGACCGCACCGCCCAGGAAAGGCCAGCCTTCCCGGGCGATGATGGGATGCGGATAGTGAGCCAACTCAGTTCTTCGACCTGTCGACCAGCGCCTTGGCCTTGATCCACGGCATCATGTCGCGCAGTTGCGCCCCGACCTGCTCGATCGGATGGGCGGCGGTCAGGCGCCGGCGGGCAGTCATGGCGGGATAGTTGGTACGGCCTTCAAGGATGAACATCTTGGCGTAGTCGCCGTTCTGGATGCGCTTCAACGCATTCTTCATGGCAGCCCGCGACTGGTCGTTGATGACTTCCGGGCCCGTGACGTACTCGCCGAACTCGGCGTTGTTGGAGATCGAGTAGTTCATGTTGGCGATGCCGCCCTCGAAGATCAGGTCGACGATCAGCTTCACTTCGTGCAGGCACTCGAAGTACGCCATTTCCGGCGCATAGCCGGCTTCGGTCAGCGTTTCGTAGCCGGCCTTGATCAGTTCGACCAGGCCACCGCACAGTACGGCCTGTTCGCCGAACAGGTCGGTCTCGGTCTCGTCGCGGAAGGTCGTCTCGATGACGCCGCCCTTGGTGCCGCCGTTGGCAGCGGCATAGGAGAGGGCAATGTCCTTGGCCTTGCGGCTCTTGTCCTGATACACGGCGATCAGCGACGGCACGCCACCGCCACGCAGGTACTCGGAGCGAACGGTGTGGCCGGGACCCTTCGGGGCGACCATGATCACGTCGACGTCGGCGCGGGGAATCACCTGGTTGTAGTGGATGTTGAAGCCATGGGCGAAGGCAAGCGCAGCGCCTTTCTTCATGTTCGGTTCGACATCGGCGTAGTACACCGACGGGATGGTCTCGTCAGGCAGCAGGATCATGACGACATCCGCGTCCTTGACGGCCTTGGCGACTTCCTCGACCTTGAGGCCGGCCTTCTTGGCCTTGTCCCAGGAGGCACCGTCCTTGCGCAGACCAACGGTGACCTTGACGCCGGAGTCCTTCAGGTTCTGGGCATGCGCGTGGCCCTGCGAGCCATAGCCAACGATAGTGACCTTCTTGCCCTTGATGAGCGAAAGATCGGCGTCCTTGTCGTAATAGACCTTCATTGCAAATCCCCTCTTGGGAAAACTATTGGAAAAAATCAGACGCGCAGGATCCGGTCGCCGCGGCCAATGCCGCATACGCCGGTGCGCACCGTCTCGAGAATCAGCGAACGGTCGATGGCATCGAGGAAGGCATCGACTTTGGCCGTATTGCCGGTCAATTCGATGACATAACTCGACTCCGTGACGTCGATGATGCGGCCGCGGAAGATGTCGGCAACCCGCTTCATCTCCTCGCGATCCTTGCCGGTGGCGCGGACCTTGACCAGCACCAGCTCGCGTTCGATGTGGGCTGCTTCGGACAGATCGACGACCTTGACGATGTCGATCAGCTTGTTCAGCTGCTTGGTGATCTGCTCGATGATGTCGTCGGAGCCGATGCTGACGATCGTCATGCGCGACAGCGAGGCATCCTCGGTGGGCGCAACGGTCAGCGACTCGATGTTGTAGCCGCGCGCGGAAAACAGCCCGGAAACACGCGACAGGGCGCCGGATTCGTTCTCGATCAGGATGGAAATGATATGGCGCATGATTACAGATCCTCCGCCAGGATCATCTCGGACAGGCCTTTCCCTGCCGCCACCATCGGGAACACATTGGCTTTCGGATCGATGATGAAGTCCATGAAGACGAGATCGCTCTTGTGCTTGGTGAATGCCTCGCGCAGCGCCGGCTCGACATCGGCCGGCTTCTCGATGCGCATGCCGACATGGCCGTAGGCCTCGGCCAGCTTGACGAAGTCCGGCAATGCATCGACGTAGGACTCGGAGTAGCGGTTGCCGTGGAACATCTCCTGCCACTGGCGAACCATGCCGAGGTAACCGTTGTTCAGGTTGATGATCTTGATCGGCAGGCGATATTGCTTGCAGGTGGATAGTTCCTGGATGCACATCTGGATCGAGCCTTCACCGGTGACGCAGGCAACCGGCGACTTCGGGTTGGCAAATCGGGTTCCCATCGCTGCCGGAAGGCCGAACCCCATGGTGCCGAGGCCGCCGGAGTTGATCCAGCGCCGCGGCTTGTCGAACTTGTAGAACTGGGCCGCGAACATCTGGTGTTGCCCCACGTCCGAGGTGATGAAAGCATCGCCGCCAGTCACCTCGTAGAGCTTTTGCACCACGTACTGCGGCGTGATGACTTCCTTGCCTTGCTTGTACTTCAGGCAGTTGCGGCTGCGCCAGCCTTCGATTTCCTTCCACCACGCCGCAAGCGCCTTGCTGTCCGGTTTCGCTTCCGCCGCATCGAGTTGCTTGAGCATTTCGTCGAGTACGTCGGGCACATTGCCGACGATGGGCACATCGACCTTGACCCGCTTGGAAATGCTTGAAGGATCGATATCGATGTGGATGATCTTGCGCGCAACCTGGCAGAAGTGATTCGGGTTGCCGATCACGCGGTCGTCAAATCGGGCGCCGATGGCCAGCACGACATCGGCGTGCTGCATCGCCATGTTGGCCTCGTAGGTGCCGTGCATGCCCAGCATGCCAAGGAACTGCCGGTCAGTGGCAGGATAGCCACCAAGCCCCATGAGAGTCTGGGTAATCGGGAATTCCAGCGCACGGGTCAGTTTGGTCAGCTTGTCGGCGGAGTCGGACAGGATGACGCCGCCCCCCGTGTAGATGATCGGGCGCTTTGCCTCAAGCAGTATCTGCAACGCCTTCTTGATCTGGCCCGCGTGGCCCTTTACCACCGGGTTGTAGGACCGCATGGAAATGGTCTTGGGGTACTGAAACTCGCACTTCTGGGCGGTAATGTCCTTCGGGATATCAACCAGCACCGGGCCGGGCCGACCCGTCTTGGCGAGATAGAACGCCTTCTTGATCGTGGCAGCCAGATCACGAACGTCCTTGACCAAGAAGTTGTGCTTGACGCACGGCCGGGTAATGCCGACCGTATCCGCCTCCTGAAATGCGTCCTGGCCGATGTAGGCGGTCGGTACCTGACCGGTAAGCACGACCATCGGGATCGAATCCATGTAAGCCGTAGCGATGCCGGTGACGGCATTGGTCACGCCCGGTCCGGATGTCACCATGCAGACGCCGATCTTGTTCGAGGAACGGGAATAGGCATCGGCCGCGTGTACCGCGCCTTGCTCGTGACGGACCAGGATATGCTTGATCTGGTCCTGTTTGAAGAATTCGTCGTAGATGAAAAGGACTGACCCTCCGGGATAACCGAAGACGTGCTCAACCTTCTCTTCCTGAAGACACCTGATTACAATCTCTGCGCCGGTCAACTGCATCATTTATTCCGAATTTGAGGGTTTCGACCCGAAAACGCGTTACCTTACTGACTCGGGCGTGATTGGTCAAGGTAGCAACCGGCCGGTCGCGTCGAATGGGGCAGCAATCCCGGACTTGGCGTAAGGACTTCATCCCTGGCTTCCCGCAGCGAACTTTCGGACTTTCTCGCCGGCGTCGAGCGCCGCGCCTTCAAGCAGGCTCTGTTCGCCGTCCGTGACGAGGACACCGCGCTGGACATTGTTCAGGATGCGATGATGAAGCTTTCCGAGAAATACGGGGGACGCCCGGCCAGCGAACTGCCGCTGCTATTCCAGAGGATTCTCCAGAACACGATCCGGGATTTCTATCGGCGCCAGAAAGTGCGCTCGACGTGGACGACGCTGTTGTCGTCGTTTTCGTCCGATGACGACGATTCCGATCCGCTGGAATCCCTGCCCGGGGAGAATCAATCTCCGCTCGGCAATCCCCACGGTTCGCTGGAGCAGTCCCAGACCGTCGCGATCATCGAGAAGGAGATCGAAAAACTGCCCGCGCGTCAACGAGAGGCCTTCCTGCTGCGTTACTGGGAAGAATTGGATATTGCCGAAACGGCAGTTGCGATGGGGTGCTCGGAAGGCAGCGTGAAAACGCACTGCTCCCGGGCGACTCATACATTGGCAACGGCCCTGAAGGCGAAAGGTATCGAGCTATGAGCAATATGCCTGACGAAGTCGATTTCGCTGGTCGCATTCGCGACGCGCTGAATCACGGCGCCGCAAATCTTGGCGAGAAGACATCGGTTCGCCTTTACGAAGCGCGCTGCGACGCGTTGCGTCACCAGGCCGCTCCGGTCGCGGCCGTTAGCCTCGCGAGTTTCGGGCACGTCCTGGCCGAAACCTTTCATCACCACTATCGCGGAATCCTGGCCTTGGTGGCGCTCGCCGTCGGAGCATTGGGCGTGCAACTCTGGCAAAATGAGCAAGAGGCGGCCGAATTGGCGGAAATCGACAGCGCGCTCCTGAGCGACGAGGTCCCTCCATCCGCTTACACTGATCAAGGTTTTTTGGAATGGCTGCATCGCCTCTCGGAACGCGAAGAAGAATCCTTGCCGGAATAGTCCTGTTCTGGGCGATGGTCTCGGTCGCGTTTGCGGCCCCGCTAATCATCATGACGCCGGATTGGTCCGACCTTCCCACCGACACCCAGCAGGTGCTTGCGCCCTTGGGTCCTGAGTGGAATGAGTTGGAGTCGGCGAGCCGGCGAAAGTGGCTACAGATCGCCGAACGCTATCCGAAGATGCGCAAGGACGAGCAGGAACGGGTCCAGCGACGGATGAAGGACTGGGCCAAGCTGACGCCGGAACAGCGCAAGGTCACGAGAGAAAAATTCAAGAACGTGCGCCAAGCGGCCCCGGAACAGCGGGATGCCCTCAAGCAAATGTGGTCCGAATACCAGACACTCCCCGCGGATGAGCGGGACCGCTTGAAGCAATCTACAGTCAAGCCCGGCATTCGCTCCGGCAATCCGTCCACGGCTGTCGGACCGACGCGCTAGCGCCGCCACCCGGGACGGATGCGATCGTGTTGCCCAGCATACGGCGGCGCCTGGCCAGCATGCTTTACGAATCGCTGCTGCTGGTCGGACTGTTCGCCACCATGCTCGTACCGCTGATTCTGCTTGCCGCCGCCAATATCCTGCTCCCCGGCTCGATCATGCGCGTCTATGTCTTCGTCGGTCTCGCGCCGTACTTCATCTGGCATTGGCACGGCGGGCGGCAAACCCTGGCCATGCGCACCTGGAAGCTTCAGATCGCGACGCCGGACGGACGAGCACCCCGGCCTTGGCGGCTGGCGTTACGTTATGTGCTCGCCTGGCCCAGCATCGCGCTATTCGGTGCCGGAATCGCTTGGGCGTTGCTCGACCGCGACCGGCAGTTCCTGCATGATCGCGTGGCGGGGACGCGCATCATCTTCGCTCCACCCACCAAGTCATAGCTCCGGCGGCCAGCAGGAACAGCGCGCTGGGGGTCAGTGCCGCAAACAGCGGCGGCCAGTTGTTGATGACGCCGAGGCTGGAGAACAAGCCGTTCAGCATGTGAAAGGTCACACCCAGCATCACCCCGAGGAAGACCTTCAGGCTGACGTTGCCCATGCGATCGTGCAGATAGCCGAACGGCAACGCCAGCGCCATCATGACCAGCGCGGCGGCAGGATAGATCAGCTT
>JAEHDA010000268.1 GCA_016880655.1 Rhodocyclaceae bacterium | reverse complement strand
CGATTGCAGCACGGCGTGACGGCTGTCGAGGTGGCGCCGCTGCAACGCGCTATCGACCATCCGCCGGATACGGCCCATTTCGGCAGGCTTGCGCACGAAGTCGATCGCCCCGTAGCGCAGCGCCTGGATGGCGATGTCGATGCGGTCGTCGCCGCTGATGACGATGGTGCTGACTGGCATCCGGTTGCTGCCGATCCACGTGAGGACTTCCAGGCCGGACATGTCCGGCAGATCGAGGTCGACCAGGACCAGCGCGACGTCGCGCTTCTCCAGCAGTGCGATCGCTTCGCTGCCGGTGCCGCACTCGGCGACTTGCCGCCCCTGACTTTCGAGCAGTTGCTGGAGGCTTACGCGCAATCGTAACTCGCGGGCGACCACCAGGATGCGATCGGCGACCGGGGTCGGCTCCCGCCCCGACTCCAGGCTGGCCAGGGCGAAGTTGCTCATCGGTGGGGCCTGCCCGATATCGGCAACAGGATGGCGAAGGTTGTCCCTTGGCCTGGCCTGCTTTGACAGGCGATCCGGCCGTCGAGCGCCTTGACCATGGTGGCGACGATCGACAGGCCGACGCCCGCGTGACCCGGCCGCCGGTTCGGATCGAGCGGTTCGAAGAGCCTGGCGGCGACATCGGGCGGCAGGCCGGGCCCCGTATCGGTAACCCTCAGTTCGACGTAGTCGCCACCGTCCTGCCGGATGGCGCCAGAGGTGGCAACGAGGAGGCGGCCGCCGGCCAGCATCGCCTCGGCCGCGTTGCGCCACAGGTTGAGCAGGATCTGCTTGATCTCGTCCCGGCTTCCCGGCACCGCCGGAAGGCCGCCTTCCAGATCGAGCTCGAGCGACATGCCACGGCTGGCGAACAGCGATTCGCGATAGAGCGCCGCCATGCCCTGGACAACGGAGTTGAGGTCGACCCGGTGGTCGGCCTCGACGGATGCCGCCCGGCTGCCGAACTGCTGCACGATCTGCGCGACCCGGTCGATTTCCTCCTGGAGGATGTCCAGTTCCTGGCGAACGCCGCTCGCATCCGGCAGGCGTTCCGCGACGATCTTGAGGTAGTTGGTGATGATGGACAGCGGATTGCCCGCCTCGTGCACCACCCGCCGTGCCTGCTGCTCGAAACGCCCGGTCAGCTCCGCTACGGCTTGCCGCTCGCGCGCCAGTATCCCGCGCCGAATCTCGATGCTGGTTGCGGCGAGCCGGGCAAAACCGGCCATCCGGTCCAGCCGGCTCCGGCAATGCGCATACTGCGACTGGCTCAGGCCGAAGGCCATAACGCCGATCAGGCGGTCGCGACTGCGCATCGGCAGGTAGAGCACCCCCTCGGCGCCCAGCGCGCGGGCAACCTGCACATCGACCACCGATGCGGCTGGCGCCTGCACCTGATCGAACGTGGCCTGATGTCCTTCGCCGAGCGCCGCTTTTGCCGCCAGGCTGCTGTCCGCCTTGATCGGAATGCCCAACTGCCGTAGCAGCGCGGGCTGGCCGCCGACACTGGCGCCGGCCAGCGACGAACCATCATCGGTCACCAGCAGGAAGGCGAGGCGACCCAGGCCGAAGAAGATGCGCGCCGACTCGCGCACGGCGCGCAGCGCGTCGTCTTCGTTTTCGATGGCCGACCAATCCGGCTGCAGCGGCTGCATGATCGCCATGTCGCGTACGGCAGCCTGGATCCGTTCGCCGGCGTCGCGCTGATCGACCGGCCGCGTGCTCTCGAAAGGCACCTGCGACGAACGCGGCAGGGGCGGCACATTCGCAGCCATTTCGATGCCGAGGTCCGCAGCCAGATTCGTCATCCGTTCGAAGGCCTGGCGACGCAAGCTCACCAGGCTATCGGCCGGCAGGCCCAGCATGGCTTCGATGGCGGCAGCCTCGAATTGCCGACTCCGCGGCGCCGCACTTTCCGGCGCCACCGGCCAGCCGCTGGCGGCATGGGCCGCCCAGACGATCTGGCTCAACGGATCGGCACCGGCAATTTCGTTCGGTGGGCGGTGATGGAACAGCACGGCATCGGCCATGAAGGATGACAGCCGCCATTGATCGACCAGCCATGCCCCGACTGCCGCGTGGTCGCAGCCCAGTTCTGCCGCTTCGAGGGCAATCAGCGCCTCCTCGTCGCGGCTCCACGCCAGCAACGCGCCGTAGCGGCCGTTCATGCCGCCGAGCAGCAGCAACTGACCGATGTCGTGGATCAGACCGGCAAGCCGGGCCTCTTCGAAATCGGCACGACCGAGCTGGCGAGCGATCGCCCCGGCCAGTTCCGCCGCCTGTAGCGAATGGCCCCAGAAGCCGGTCAGGTCGTGGTGGTACTCCTCTGCGGGCTCCGGGAGGGTGCTCTGGATGGCGAGGCACGACGCCATGCTCCTCACCAGCCCCGGCCCCAGTGATGCGAGGCACTGTTCGAGCGTCTTCATTTCCTGGCCGCGCCGCAGCGCCGCCGCGTTGGCGGCGATCAGCACATGGGCGCTCAAGGCCGGGTCGAGGCCCGCCACCTCGGCCAGTTCCGCGGTTGAAACCCGTTCGTTCTCCGCCATGCGCAGAAAGCGCAACAGCACCTGCGGCATGGAGGGCAGATGCGCAGACTGGATCGCGTCGATGATCGGCTCGGGGACTTGCTGCAACCGTGCTCCCGGGGACAGTGGCAAGCGATTGGAATGGATCCAATCTATCGCGTTGGTATGAGTCCGATCAGAGTATCAGGCCGCCGAATCCGGCCCAATCCCCATTTTGGCGGCAGGCTCCAGGCAAGCGTACCAAACGAAAACGGCCCTCCGGGTGGAGAGCCGCTTGAATGCTGGTGGCCAGGGGCGGAATCGAACCGTCGACACGCGGATTTTCAATCCGCTGCTCTACCAACTGAGCTACCTGGCCAATTCGAGAAATTGGGTCGCGGATTATAGCGAACTCCAATCTGGCGGGGGAGAAAAAAATGGCCCCGCCGCGAACGGCGGGGCCACTCCCTCTGGCGCTATTTGTTGGTTAGCGCTTAGTGAGCCGAAGCGGATGCGGCACCGACGCCGGTTTCCGAACGGGTGTGCTGGTCGGCGAACAGGGCGCGCTCCTTCTTGGCCTGCGCGCTGTTGTCCAGCTTGGATACCAGCCAGATCGTTACAAACGCGGCCGTCATCGAGAACAGCGCCGCCGAGTTGTACGGGAACCAGGCCGAGCCCTTCGGATACTTCAGCACGGCTTCCCAGACGCTCGCGGAACCGATGGTCAGGACCACGGAGCTGATCAGGCCGACCGTGCCGCCGACGACTGCGCCACGCGTCGTGCAGTTCTTCCACAGCACGGACATGAACAACACCGGGAAGTTGGCCGAGCAGGCGATCGTGAAGGCCAGCATCACCATGTAGGCGACGTTTTCCTTCTCGAAGGCGATGCCGAGGCCGATGGCGACGAAGCCGAGGATCACGGTGGTGATCTTGGAGGCACGCAGTTCGGTCGCGGAATCGACGTTGCCATGACGCCACACCGAAGCGTAAAGGTCGTGCGATACGGCCGAGGCGCCGGACAGCGTCAGACCGGCCACCACCGCCAGGATCGTGGCGAAGGCCACGGCGGAGATGAAGCCGAGGAAGACGTTGCCGCCGACGGCGTTGGACAGGTGGATGGCCGCCATGTTGCCGCCGCCCTTCAGACCCTTGGCGATTTCACCATCGACGAAGTAGTCGAACGGATTCGGGATCAGGTTGGTGATCGCGCCGAAGCCGATGATGAAGGTCAGGATGTAGAAGTAGCCGATCCAGGTCGTCGCCCAGGCCACCGACTTGCGGGCTTCCTTGGCGTTCGGCACGGTGAAGAAGCGTTGCAGGATGTGCGGCAGGCCGGCGGTGCCGAACATCAGCGCCATGCCGACGGAGATCGCCGAGATCGGATCCTTGATCAGCGCGCCCGGACCCATGATGGCGTCCTTCTTCGAGTGCACTTCGACCGCCTTGGTGAACAGGTTCTCGGGGCTGAAGCCGAACTGGAACAGCACTGCCAGAGCCATGAAGGTGGCGCCGCCGAGCAGCATGCAGGCCTTGATGATCTGCACCCAGGTCGTCGCGGTCATGCCGCCGAACAGCACGTACATCATCATGATCGCACCGACCAGGATTTCGGCGACGAAGTAGTCGAGGCCGAACAGGACCTTGATGAGCTGACCGGCGCCGACCATCTGGGCGATCATGTAGAACGCCACCACGACCAGCGAACCGATGGCCGCAAAGGTGCGGGTCGGAGTCTGGGCAAAGCGGTAGGAGGCCACGTCGGCGAAGGTGAACTTGCCGAGGTTGCGCAGGCGCTCCGCCATCAGGAAGGTGATGACGGGCCAGCCGACCAGCCAGCCGATCGAGAAGATCAGGCCGTCGAAGCCGTTGGCGAACACCAGGCCGGAAATACCCAGGAACGAGGCCGCCGACATGTAGTCGCCGGCGATCGCCAGGCCGTTCTGGAAGCCGGTGATGCCGCCGCCGGCAGTGTAGAAGTCGGCCGCGGTCTTGGTCTTCGAGGCGGCCCACTTGGTGATCCAGAGGGTGGCGCCGACGAAGATGGCGAACATGGCGATGGCGGTCCAGTTGGTGGACTGCTTGGCTACCTGGCCGAGGTCGGGACCGGCGGCGTAGACCAGGCCGGCGATGGCAAACGCCACGATGGCCAGGAAAATGCGATGGATTTGGTTCATGTTACTTCTGCGCCTCCCTGATGACTTCGGCGTTGATGTCGTCGAATTCGCTGTTGGCGCGACGCACGTAGATCCAGGTGATGATGATCGTGAACAGGATCACGCCGACCCCGATCGGAATACCGACGCTCATCGTGTAGCCCTCGCCGATCTTCCTGGCCAGGAATTCCTTGTCGTAGGCGACGAGGAGGATGAAGCCGTAGTAGGCGGCGGCACCCAGGATGGCCATGATGGTGGAGTAGCGCGAGCGGGTACTCACGAACTCCTGGTATTTCGGGTTGGCCCGAATTTTTGCGTAGAGATCAGCTGCCATGTCTCCTCCGTGTCCTTCAATGATGAAAAGCCCGGTGTCCGGGATGGCACGGAGTCTAGGGAGACGCGCTGACTCGGCTCTTACGCGACTCTGACAGGCGGCTTACGCCGCCGGAGCGCCTCAGGAAGCGAGAAAGCGCTTGGCCCAGGCGAGGAAGATCCATAGCCAGAACAGCAGGAAGAAGGCGACGACGGGGACGTGCTTGTCGATGATCGGCTTCGGCGTAATGAAGCGCACAACGCGCACTACCGGCTTGGTGATCACCGAGAACAACTGGTAGATCGGATTGGTCTGGCGCCGGGCACCGGACAGCAGGGCGACGGCGCCCAGGCCCAGCAGGGCCAGCAGAGCGACTTCAACCAGCGCGCGCAGGATACTGAGAAGCAACAAGTCGGGATTAGCCATGGTATGTTTCGGACCATTAATTAGTGAGGTTTGACATGGATTTCGAGCATTGGCGCCATTATGCCCGCGGTTGGCTGCTGCATTTCTTCGGCCGCGAGGAAGCGGCCTTCAACGAATATACGGCGGCCTACCGCCTGCGGCCCAACGACGTGCAGGCCGCGCGCCACCTGGCCGCCATCGCCGCGAAGAAGAAACGCTTCGATGTCGCCGAGAAATGGTTCATCGAGACCTTGCGCCTGGAGCCCGAGGATGCCACTACCCATTTCAACCTCGGCTTCATCCGCGAGGAAATGGGCAAGTCCCGCGAGGCGGTCGAGGCGTTCGCCGAGGCGGTTCGGCTCAAGCCCGGACTCGACCGCGCCTGGTACGGCATGGGCCTCGCCCACGCACGGCTGGGCCAGCACACCGATGCCGCAGCGGCGTTCGACAAGGCCGCCGAATTGCAGCCGATGAACGGCGAGGCCTTCTACCAGCTCGGCATGGCCCGGCACCACGCCAACGACCCGGACGGCGTCAAGGCCGTCGTCGAGCGCGTGGTGCAGTTCGATCCCAAGCGGGCGCGCAAGCTGGTGCACGATGCCGAGCGGGCCGACCTCAAGCACCTGATTCCCGAGATGCCGTTCTAGGCGCGCGCACTTCGGCGCGCAAACCGGTTCCACTCGGCGTATCGCCAAGACTGACTTTTGCGCCCTGCTGCTCCGCCAGCGCCCGGACGAT
Source organism: Rhodocyclaceae bacterium (assembly GCA_016880655.1). Lineage (GTDB taxonomy): Bacteria > Pseudomonadota > Gammaproteobacteria > Burkholderiales > Rhodocyclaceae > Fen-999. The sequence continues at coordinate 798 of JAEHDA010000268.1, read as the reverse complement.
GGGCAGGCCGAGGCCGCAGCCATCCGCCGCCGTGCCCGCGGGCCGGTAGAAGCGCTCGAATACCTTGCCGCGTTCCGCAGGAGGAATGCCCGGCCCGTCGTCGTCGACCTGCACGACGACCTCGTCGCCCTCGGTCAGGCAGCGCACGACGATCTCGCCTTGCGGCCGGCCATAGCGGATGGCGTTGTCGACCAGATTGGCGAGCATCTCGCGCCATGCGTGCGGCGAACCAACGACCCGGGCATCGGCGAGTTCGAAGCTCATTTCGATGCCCCGCCGCAAGGCCTGCGGCAGCCAGTCGTTCGCCGCCTCCCTGATCAGTGCCGCCAGGTCGACATTCCCCCGGGGCGGCTCGATGCCGGGTTCGGCGCGCGACAGGGCCAGCAGCTGCGCCACCAGCCGTGCCAGGCGACGCGCTGTCTGAAGCAGCGCCGGATTGGCGGCAGCCGTGCCATCCGACTCGACCTGCGCCAGCAGGCCGGCGATCGGCGTCCGGAGTTGATGCGCGGCATCGGCGATGAAATGCCGCTGCGCGACGATGGCGCCATCGAGGCGGCTGAACAACTCGTTGAGCTCGACGACGACGGGACGCAACTCCTCGGGCGCGCGTTCCGCAGCGAGCGGCTGCAGGTCACGATCGGAACGTCGGCCGATCTCGTCGCGCAACTCCACCAGCGGTTCGAGCGCGTGGCGCACCCCGGCCCAGACCAGCACGATGGTGAGGAGGAAGAGCGCCATCTGCGGCGCCACCATGCCGAGCAGGATCTCGCCCATCAACTGCTCGCGTTTCAGGGCCGT
>JAEHDA010000043.1 GCA_016880655.1 Rhodocyclaceae bacterium | reverse complement strand
TCCCGGTCTTCCTGCATCCGCAGACGCGCGAGGAATACGCGCTGGCGCGCACAGAGCGCAAGACGGCGCCCGGCTACAAAGGCTTCGTCTTCCACGCCGACGCCGATGTCAGCATCGAAGACGACCTCGCGCGGCGCGACCTGACCATCAACGCCATCGCCCGCGCCGAGGACGGCAGCTACATCGACCCGCACCGCGGCCGTGCCGACCTCGCCGCCAGGGTGCTGCGCCACGTTTCGGCAGCCTTCGTCGAGGACCCCGTGCGCGTGCTGCGCGTGGCGCGCTTCGCGGCGCGCTTCGGCGAGTTTGCCATTGCCGACGAGACGATGGCGCTGATGCGCGCCATGGTCGGCAACGGCGAAGTCGACCACCTCGTTCCCGAGCGTGTCTGGCAGGAACTGGCGCGCGGCCTGATGGAGGCGAGGCCCTCGCGCATGTTCGAGACCTTGCGCGCCTGCGGCGCGCTGAAGAAGGTCCTGCCCGAGCTGGATCGCCTCTGGGGCGTGCCGCAACGCGCCGACTACCATCCGGAAGTCGACTCCGGCATTCATGTGATGATGGTCATCGACATGGCCGCGGAACTGAAGCTGCCGCTCACTGCGCGCTTCGCGGCGCTCACCCACGACCTCGGCAAGGGCACGACGCCCGCCGACGTGCTGCCGCGCCACATCGGCCACGAGCTGCGCAGCGTCAATCTGCTCGGACCGCTTTGCGAACGGCTGCGAGTGCCGGTGGAGTGCCGCGACCTCGCCTTGCTCGTCGCGCGCTTCCACGGCGATATCTACAAGATCGGCGAGTTGCGCCCGAAGACGGTCGTGACCATCCTGGAACGTTGCGACGTGTTCCGCCGTCCCGAGCGCTTCGACGAGCTGCTCGGCGCCTGCGAGGCCGACTATCGCGGCCGGCTCGGTTTCGAGGCGCGCGAGTTTCCACAAAGTCAGTCGTGGCGACACGCCGCCGCGGCGGCACGCGCGGTCGATACCGGCGCGGTCGCCCGCGCCTGCGCCGACCCGGCACAAATTCCCCTGCGCGTCCATGAGGCGCGCGTTTCCGCTGTCACCCGGGTAACCAGCAATTGATGAGTCAGAACCGCTTCCAGAATCTCGAAGTACTGGCGCGCACGCCCATCGGCCCGTCGCGGCCCGTACCACTGCTGTTCGTGCATGGCGCTTTCGCGGGCGCCTGGTGCTGGGACGAACACTTCCTGCCCTTCTTCGCCGAGGCCGGCTACGCCAGCTACGCGGTGAGCCTCTCCGGGCACGGTGGCAGCCGCGGCCGCGACCGACTCGACCACCTCTCGATCGCCGACTATGTTGCCGACCTTGCCGAAGTGGTCGAGCGGCTGCCCGTGCCGCCCGTGCTGATCGGCCATTCGATGGGCGGCTTCGTGGTCCAGAAGTACCTCGAAAAGCATGAGGCGGCGGGTGCGGTGCTGATGTGCTCGGTGCCGCCGCAGGGCCTGATGTCGGCCGCCTTCGGCGTCCTGTTCTCGCATCCCGGCCTGTTCAGCGATCTCAACACGCTGATGTCGGGCGGCCAGGTGGCGCTGGACAGCCTGCGCGAGGCGCTGTTCGCCCAGCCGGTCGACATGGACGACCTGACACGCTTCTACCGCGCCTCGCAGCCGGAGTCGCATCGCGCCATCTGGGACATGAGCCTGTTCGACCTGCCGCATCCCTCGCGGGTGGGCAAGCTGCCCATGCTGGTGGTGGGCGCCGAGCACGATCACCTGATGCCGCCGTCGACCGCGGAAATGACCGCGCGCGCCTACGGCGTCGAGGCGGAAATCTTTCCGGGCATGGGCCACGGCCTGATGCTGGAACGCGACTGGCGCAAAGTCGCCCAGCGCATCCTCGACTGGCTGGAGGAGTTGAAATGATCGTCTTCCGTTCCGACGCCGCGGCGGACATCATGATGTTCGACGACGTCGCCAGGCGCATGATGGAAATCATGGAACGTGAATTTTCCACGCGCGGCATCATCACCGTCGAGCAATTGCCCGAGGCCATCGCGAAGCTGCGCGCGGCCATCGCCGCCGACCGCGCCGCCCACGCGGGCGAGTACGACCGGCCGGAACTGGAGGAGGTCCCGGGCGGCCCCCGTCGCGCCTACGTCGGCCTGGCGCCTCGCGCCATCCCGCTGGCCGAGATGTTCGAGTATTCGCTGAAGGCCGAAAAGCCGGTGATGTGGGGAATCTGAAAAGTCAGCCGTGGCGACACGCCGTCAGGACGGCATGATCTCCGCAAAACTGCCGATGGCGGAGTAATCGCCGGTGTCCTTCTCGGGCAGTTTCGTGTCGGGCCGGCGCACGGCGACCAGATGGCGAATGCCGTAAGCGCGGCCGGAATCGAGCACCGGCAGGCTGTCGTCGACGAGCACGCTGCGCTGCGGGTCGAACGGTTCGCATTCCTGCAGGCGATGCCAGAAGGCCTGTTCTTCCTTGGCATGGCCGAGTTCGTGCGAGGTGATGACGGCGTCGAAATGTGGCCGCAGCCCGGTTCGCGCCATCTTGAGTGTGACGCTCTTGTGGTGGGCGTTGGTCACCAGCACCACGCGCTTGCCCGCGCCGCGCAGGGCTTCTAGGAACTCGACGACGCTCGGATGGATGGCGATCAGGTGCGCGACCTCTTCCTTGAGGCGCATGATGTCCATCTCCAGCTCGGTTTCCCAGAAGTCGACCGAGTACCACGCCAGCGAACCGGCACGCGCATGGTAGCGGCCCATCAGTTCCTCGCGCGCGGCTTCGCGGCTCAGGCCGCGGGTTTCGGCATAGCGCAGCGGCACATGCGCCTGCCAGAAGTGGTTGTCGAAATGCAGGTCGAGCAGGGTGCCGTCCATGTCGAGCAGGACGGTGTCGATGCCGGACCAGTCGAGCCGCGGCAACATCGGTAGGGTATCGCCGGGCACGGCTTACTTGTGCAGGCGGGTAACGCCCATCAGCTTGAGCACGTACTTCTCGTAGACCGGCTCGGTGTTGCCCTTCTTCATCTTGCGGATGAAGTACTTCTCGAAGCCGATCTTGGCCAGGTGCACCCACTTCCCCTTCTTGAACCAGCTGACGTTGCGTGGCGGTATCTGTGGAATGGCGACGAAGGCCGCGCCGTTGTCGCCGAAGTCCGCAAGGCAGACGGCGTTCCAGGTGGCCTTCTGGTCCGGCTCCTTGCCGTCGAGGACATTGCGGATGTTATGCACCGTTGCCGTCACCATCGACTCGATCATGTAGCCGGTCTTGGGTGTGCCGGTGGGCACTGGGGTCGCCTCGACCGGCGGTATGGCGACGCAGACGCCGATCGAGTAGACGTTCGGGTACTTCGGGTTGCGCTGGAACTGGTCGATCAGGATGAAGCCGCGCGGGTTGGTCAGGCCTTCGATGCCGAACACGGCGTCGACGCCCTTGAAGGCCGGCAGCATCATCGAGAACTTGAAGGACAGTTCGTGTTCCTTCTTCAGCGTGCCGTCGTCGTTGTGCTCGGCGACGAACATCTTGCCGGCTTCGACCTTGGTGACCTTGGCGTTGCAGATCCACTTGATGTGCTTGTCGCGCAGCGAGGATTCGAGCATGCCCTTGGAGTCGCCGACGCCGCCGAGGCCGAGATGGCCGACGTAGGGTTCGGCGGTGACGTAGGTCATCGGCACCTTGCTGCGGATCTTGCGGCGGCGCAGGTCGGTGTCCATGATGAACGCGAACTCGTAGGCCGGGCCGTAGCACGAGGCGCCGGCCATCGCACCGACCACCACATGGCCGGGATCCTTGACGAACTCGTCCCAGTGCTTCGCCGTCTCGACGGCGTGATTGACCGTGCAGATCGACTGGGTATGGCCGCCGGGGCCGGAACCGGTGACTTCGTCGAAGGCCAGCTTCGGGCCGGTGGCGATGATCAGGAAGTCATAGCGGACCGTCCTGCCGTCGACCAGTTCGACCTCGTTCTTTTCCGGATGGACGCGCCTGGCGCCGGTGGCGATCAGGTTGATGTCCTTCTTTTCCAGATAGGGCGCCATCTCGAACGTGATGTCTTCGCGCGACCGCCAATTCACGGCCACCCACGGATTGGACGGCGTGAACTGGAAGTAGGGATTTTCGCTGATGACGGTCAATGTGTCGCCTGACCGCAACTGCTCCTTCATATCGTAAGCCGCAGTGAGGCCACCAATGCCTGCGCCAAGAACTACCACGTGAGCCATGCTGGTCTCCTGATGAATACTGGAATGTGCGATTACCAAATAAACAGTTTGTCGATGGCGGCGATGCCTTCATCGACGGTCTTCTGGAGGTCTTCAGGACAGTCGTCCTGGTCCAGCACGAGGCCCGTGTAGATCGACAAGGACTTGAGTGCGCAGGCGATTTTCGCGACTTCGGCAGCCGCATCCTCGCTCATCTTCATGCCCCGCTGGAGTTGCCACTGTTGCGGCTTCTTGGACATGACCCCTCCTTTTGTGCAAAAGGAAACCATTCTGGCACCGAGGGGCTGAATCTGCCAAGTCCTGGATACGGAAATCCGGAAAATCCGGGCGAGAATCAACGAGATATATGAAGTTTTGCTAATGCAGCCCGGCCGGACAGGATGTGTTCGTGCATCATTCGCGCCGCGGCTTCGGCATCTTTATGCTGCACAGCAGCGAGAATTCCGCGGTGCTCGGTCAAGGACTGCCGAAGTCGCCCCGCCAGGTTGAGCGAGTCGCGCCGCGTTAGTTTGATAAATTTGCGGGTTTCCTCGATCAATTGCCCAAGCCAGCGATTACCGGCAAGTTCCTGCAGGGCGTCGTGGAATTGCTGGTTGGCTTCGAAGAAGTGGTCGGCATCGTTGGCGGCGGCGTGGCGTTCCAGGTCCGCGTGGATGCCAGCCAGTCGCTTCAGGTCGTCATCGGTCGCCTTGCGGGTCGCTTCCTGTGCACAGCGGCCCTCCAGCAGCGCCATGACGGGAAATATCTCGTCGAGGTCTTGTTCCGACAATTCAGTGACATAGCAGCCACGGCGCGGTTTCAGGGTCACCAGACCTTCCGAAGCCAGCACCTTGAGCGCCTCCCGCAGCGGCGTGCGCGAAATTCCGTATTCCGAGGCAATCGCCTGCTCATCTATCCAGGCGCCGGGTGCGAGCTCGTGCGCATAAATGCGCGTACGCAAACGCTCGGCGACCTGCTCGTACAGGGCGGGGGCGGCGAGGCTGGGACTGTCCGATCTTGCATTCATAATTATGGATACAGTATTATGTGTCGCAGGTAGATGTCAACCCATACATAATCCGGCCTTAGCTGGAGGGAGTGGAGTCATGAGCAAGTACCCCGACCTGAAGCCCGCCTCGATGGACGACTGGGCCAAAGCTGCTGCCAAGGCTGCGCCCGATGGCGATGTAGCGAAGCTGAATTGGCAGACGCCGGAGGGCCTGACGGTCAAGGCGCTGTATACCAGGGCCGATACGGCGAACCTGCCTTACGGCGACACGCTGCCCGGCTTCGAGCCCTACCTGCGCGGTCCGCAGCCGACCATGTACGCCGCACGACCGTGGACGATCCGCCAGTACGCCGGCTTTTCGACCGCGGAGGAATCCAACGCTTTCTACCGCAAGGCGCTGGCCGCCGGCGCGCAGGGCGTCTCGGTGGCCTTCGACCTCGCCACCCATCGCGGCTACGACTCGGACCATCCGCGCGTGGTCGGTGACGTCGGCAAGGCCGGCGTGGCGATCGACTCGGTCGAGGACATGAAGATCCTGTTCGACGGCATCCCGCTCGACAAGGTCTCGGTGTCGATGACCATGAACGGCGCCGTGCTGCCCATCCTGGCTGGCTACGTGGTCGCGGCGGAAGAGCAGGGCGTCACCCAGGACCAGTTGAGCGGCACCATCCAGAACGACATCCTCAAGGAGTTCATGGTCCGCAACACCTACATCTACCCGCCCGAGCCGTCGATGCGCATCGTCTCCGACATCATCGGCTACACGGCGAGCCAGATGCCGAAGTTCAACTCGATCTCGATCTCCGGCTACCACATCCAGGAAGCCGGCGCGACGCAGGCGCTGGAACTGGCCTTCACGCTGGCCGACGGCATGGAGTATGTGCGCACGGCGATGAAGAGCGGGCTGGATGTCGATGCCTTCGCCGGGCGGCTGTCGTTCTTCTTCGGCATCGGCATGAACTTCTACCTGGAGGTGGCCAAGCTGCGCGCCGCGCGCCTGCTCTGGTGGCGAATCATGAAAGAGTTCGGCGCCAAGAGCCCGAAGTCGCTGATGCTGCGCACCCACTGCCAGACCTCCGGCTGGTCGCTGACCGAGCAGGACCCTTACAACAACGTCGTGCGCACCACCATAGAAGCCATGGCGGCGGTGTTCGGCGGTACGCAAAGCCTGCACACCAACGCCTTCGACGAGGCCATCGCGCTGCCGACGGAATTCTCGGCGCGCATTGCCCGCAACACGCAGATCCTGATCCAGGAAGAAACGCACATCTGCAATGTCATCGACCCCTGGGCCGGCAGCTACATGATGGAAAAGCTGACGCAGGACATGGCCGACGCCGCGTGGAACACCATTCAGGAAGTCGAGAAGATGGGCGGCATGACCCACGCCGTCGATACTGGCTGGGCAAAATTGCAGATCGAGAAGTGCGCCGCCGAGAAGCAGGCGCGCATCGACTCCAATCAGGACGTCATCGTCGGCGTGAACAAGTACAAGCTCAAGGAAGAAGCGCACGTCGATATCCTGGAAGTGGATAATCACGCCGTGCGCGATGCGCAGATCGCCCGCTTGCAGAAGATTCGCGGCAGCCGCGACAAGGCCAAAGTAGAGGTCGCGCTGGCGGCGCTGACCGAGGCAGCGAAAACGGGCACGGGGAACATGCTTGACCTGGCGATCAAGGCGACGCGCCTGCGCGCCACGGTCGGCGAAATTTCCGATGCGCTGGAAGCCGTCCATGGCCGCCATCGCGCCAGCCACCAGACGGTCAGTGGCGTCTATCGCGGCGCCTTCGGTGAAGGGGAGAACATGAAGTCCTTGCTGGAACAGGTCGAAACCTTCATCGCCCACGAGGGCCGGCGGCCGCGCATCATGGTCGCCAAGCTGGGCCAGGACGGCCATGATCGCGGCGCCAAGGTGGTGGCGACGGCCTTTGCCGACCTCGGCTTCGACGTCGACGTCGGCCCGCTGTTCCAGACGCCGGAGGAAGCCGCTCGGCAGGCGATCGAGAACGACGTGCACGCCATCGGCATCTCGACCCTGGCCGCCGGCCACAAGACGCTGGTGCCGCAACTGATTGCCGCGCTGAAGGCGCAGGGCGCCAACGATATCGTCGTCTTCGTCGGCGGCGTCGTGCCGGCGCAGGATTACGAGTTCCTCGAGAAAGCCGGTGCCGCCGGTGTCTTCGGCCCGGGCACGCCGATTCCGGACGCGGCGCACAAGGTCTTGCGCGCCATCTGCTGCAAGCACGCGCCGCGCGACGCCTGAGCCGGCGTGCCACCATGGCTGACTTTCGCCTGACTGACGACGACCACGCATTGGCGGATGGTGTGCGCGCCGGGACGCGCCGCGCCCTGGCCAAGGCCATCACGCTGATCGAGTCGGTCAAGCCCGAGCATCAGACGCGTGCCGAAGTGCTGCTCGACGACCTGTTACCGAACACCGGCCAGGCGTTCCGCGTCGGCATCACCGGCGTGCCGGGCGTCGGCAAATCGACCTTCATCGAGGCGCTCGGCATGCAGCTGATCGAGCAGGGCCATCGCGTTGCCGTGCTTGCGGTCGACCCGTCGTCTTCGGTCACCGGCGGTTCCATCCTCGGCGACAAGACGCGCATGGACCAGCTTTCGATGCGCGAGGAGGCGTTCATCCGTCCCTCGCCGTCTTCAGGCTCGCTGGGCGGCGTGGCCGAAAAGACGCGCGAAGCGATGCTGTTGTGCGAGGCCGCCGGCTTCGACGTCATCATCGTCGAGACCGTCGGCGTCGGCCAGAGCGAAACGACCGTCGCCGGCATGACCGACTGCTTCGTGCTGCTGCAACTGCCCAATGCCGGCGACGACTTGCAGGCGATCAAGAAGGGCGTCGTGGAACTCGCCGACATCGTCGTCTTCAACAAGGCCGATATCGATCCGGTTGCGGCCGATCGCGGCGCTGCGCAGATGCGCAGCGCGCTGGCCATGTTGCGGCCTTCGTCGGCCAACTGGCAGCCCCCAGTGCTGACCGTCAGCGCAACGCGGCGTATCGCCATGGCTGACTTTTGGGCAACCGCGGAGCAATATCGCCAAGCCATGAGCGAATCGGGCGAACTCGCCGCAAAGCGCCGACGCCAGTCGCAGGCCTGGATGTGGCAACTGATCGATTCCGGCCTGCGCGCCCGCTTCCGCCGGCAGCCCTCGGTCGCGACCGCACTGCCAAAACTCACCGAGGCCGTCGAGGCGGGGCTGACCACCCCGGCGGCAGCGGCCAGGCGGCTGCTCGACATGCCTGGGCACGCCTTCGACAACCTGAAATTCGACTGAGAAAGTGGAGCGACAAGATGCATGACATCATCCAGCAACTCGACGACAAGCGCGCGGCGGCGTGTCTCGGCGGCGGCCAGAGGCGCATCGATGCGCAGCACAAGAAGGGCAAGCTGACTGCGCGCGAGCGCATCGAACTGCTGCTCGACGAAGGCACCTTCGAAGAATGGGACATGTTCAAGGAGCACCGCTGCGTCGACTTCGGCATGGCCGAGAACAAAGTGCCCGGCGACGGCGTGGTAACCGGCTACGGCACCATCAACGGCCGCATGGTGTTCGTCTTCTCGCAGGACTTCACGGTCTTCGGCGGCGCGCTCTCCGAAGCGCACGCGGAGAAGATCTGCAAGATCATGGACAAGGCGATGCAGGTCGGAGCGCCGGTGTTCGGCCTCAACGACTCGGGCGGCGCGCGCATACAGGAGGGCGTCGCGGCGCTCGGGGGCTACGCCGAGGTGTTCCAGCGCAACGCAATGGCCTCGGGCGTGATCCCGCAGATC